>CACZGD010000012.1 GCA_902780565.1 Oscillospiraceae bacterium | reverse complement strand
AATATGCCCGTCGACTCGCCGGGCTTTTACGTTTACATCCGCATGGCAGACGGCACGGTCTGGTCCCCGACGTTCCGCCCGAGCGAAACGCCGGTGGATCTCCGGGAAGCGGTCCACGCCCCGGGCTACTCCACGTTCACGGCGAAAAAGGGCGGCTTGACCGCCACCCTGAAGCTCTTCATGGCGCAGGACGTTGACGCACTGGTGTGGGATCTGCGCCTTGCAAACGAAAGCGGGGCGGAGATCTCCTGCGACGTCTTTGCCTACGTGGAGCTCAGCCAGTTTCTGGCGCGGGAAGAAAATATTCTCGGCTATTACCTCAAATGGAACACCCGCGCCGTGTTCGATAACGACCTGCAGGCGATCACCTACGCCTACACCGCGTGGATGCACCCGAGAAAAGACGACGCTCCCTTGGTCTATTTCGGTTCGGACGCGGAGATCTCTTCTTACTGCTGCGACAGGGACGTCTTCTGCGGCAATTACCGGGATGAGAGGGCGCCCGTTGAGGTTCAGAACGGCCGCCTGTCCGATACCGATTTACAGGGCGGCGAGCCCTGCGGCGCGCTGCACACGCAAGTCGCCCTGCCTGCGGGGGCGGAAAAGAAAATCCGCTTCTTCCTCGGCGTCGCCAAAGGCGCGCTGTCCGACTACGATAAGGCCATCTCCGCGGCAAAGGCTTCGTTGACCGCGCTGCGCGAAACCGGCGCGGCGGACCGGCAGTTTGAAAAGCTGCAAGACTGGTGGAACGAGCATCTGGACGTTTATCAGTGCGGCATTCCCGATGAAGACGCCATGCGGATGATCAACACGTGGAACCCGCTGCAGTGCGTACAGACCGCCCGATACTCGCGGTCTGTCAGCTCGGACGCCTCCGGCGTGCGCGGCGTCGGCTTCCGCGATACGGCGCAGGATATGCTGGCCGAGGCTTACCGCAAGCCGGAATGGGCGAAGGAAATGCTTTTTTATCTTGCCTCCCAGCAGCTCGAGGACGGCCACGCCGTCCACACCGCCTGGCCCGAAGAAAACCGCCCGCCGCAGGATATCACCCGCTCGGACGACCACATCTGGATGGTGTATCTGGCCTATGCCATCGCCGCCGAGACCGGCGACCTTCGCTTTCTGGACAGGGAGATCCCGTTCCTCGGGACGGATCTGGTGACGCCTGCCGGTTCCGTTACGCTCTGGGAGCATCTTCTGCGCGGTGTGGACTTCACCGAAAAGCACTTGGGTGAACACGGTCTGCCGCTGATCCTCTTCTCCGACTGGAACGACCATCTCGGTCCCTTCGGCCGTAAGGGCAAGGGCGAGAGCGTCATGGTCTCCCAGCAGCATATTCTCGCCCTGAGGCAGCTTTCCGAACTGGCGGAAATGCGGGGCGAAAGCGCAGAGCCGTTCCGGCTTCTTATTAAAAAACAGGAAAAGGCGCTGGAGAAATACGCCTGGGACGGCGAGTGGTTTTTGCGGGGCTTAGACGACGAGGCGCAGCCCATCGGCACCCACACGCAGGAGCACGCCCGGATCTGGCTCAATGCCCAAAGCTGGATGGTGATCGCAAACGCCTGCAAGGGGCGTCAGACCGAGGCCATGGACAGCGCGGCGCGGGAACTGGATACCGGCATGGGGCTGCTGCTCAACGCCCCCGGGTATCCCGGCTGGCCGAGCAGAGACGCCGCCATGGTCAACGGACTCCCGGCAGGCTATTCTGAAAACGGCGGCGTTTTCTGTCAGGCAAACTGCTGGGCGATCATCGCCGAGGCCCTCCTCGGGCGCGGCGACCGGGCATGGAAATATTATAAGCAGCTCATGCCGGATACCGTGATCCGCAAGGTTGGCTTAGAGCGCTATCACGCGGAAAGCTACGCCTACTGTTCCACGCTCCTCGGCAAAGACAACGAGAAGTTCGGCAGGGGCTGTGTTTCTCAGGTCACCGGCACGGCGGCGTGGATGGACGTAGCGGCAACACAGTATCTATTGGGCATCCGCCCCACGTTAAAAGGCCTGCTGATCGATCCCTCGATCCCCGCCGAATGGGACGGCTTTACCGTAGAACGCACTTACCGCGGGAAAAGGCTCCACATCTGCGTGGAAAACCCGGAGCACGTCATGCACGGGGTCAAAGAAATACGGATCAACGGGGAAAGGATCGATCGGGTGAACGTGCCGCTTCTGACAGAAACAATTCTGAACGGCCTGTCAGAAGCAAACGTTCAGGTAACCATGGGTGCGTAAAGGAGAAAAACAGATGGAAAAGAAGAAACACAAAAAGGCAAAAATAATCCTGCTTGTTCTCGCCTGCGTCATCGTCATTTTAGCGGTCGGGGTCTTCGCTTTTATGAAAATGACTTTTCTGAAGACCTTCCCGAAGCTGAAGGGTGAACACGAGACCGGGAAGTGGTATGAAGTCGAAGTTGACGGCGCGCAGTCTTCGGACGGCAGCGAATGGCACGGTATTTTCAAAAAGGGGACGGAGAACAAGGTCGTCGTTTATTTCTTCGGCGGCGGTGTGAGCATTACGCCCGAGACCTCGGAAGGCGGGAAGCAGTTTTACGCGACAAACATGCTGGCGCAGGATTTTGTCGCGGAGGGCGGGATCGGCAGCAACGCAGACATCAATCCCTTCAAGGATTGGAGCTTCCTTGTGATTCCCTACGCCACCGGCGACTTCCATGCGGGAACAGGCGTCTATGAAGGAAAAAAGACGGTCCACCACACCGGTTACAGCAATTACGCCGCTTTTGTTGAGCAAATCAAGCCCTACGTTGGCGAACCGGATACCCTGCTGATCACCGGCTTCTCCGCCGGCGGATTTGCAGCGTCGCTTCTGGCGGACGACGTGATCGACCGTTTTCCAAGCGCGAAAAACATCACAGTCTGTGTAGACAGCTCGCTGCTGCTCTATGACGGATGGCACGACACGGCTGTGAACCTCTGGCAAGCCCCGAAGAGCATTTCCGATCGGCTGACGACGGACAATCTTGTGCTCGACAGCCTGACGGCGCTGTATGAGAAGCGCGGCGACACGGTCAAGATTCTGTTCGACTGCTCCTTCAGGGATGATACGCTTCAGCAGTATCAGGCGTATATCCGCACCGGCGTTATGGAAAAGAGCGAAGAAAACGGAGACCTGTTCCAGAAGAATCTTACGGGAATGGTCAGAAGTCTGCAGAAAAACATCCCGGACGTCGGGATCTATATCTGGAAGCATGCCGAAGACGGGGAAACCCACAATACGCAGCACACGATCATTTCCAGCAACGTCTTTGATAAGCTGGAGGACGGCGTCAGCGTTGCGGATTGGATCTTCTCTGCCGTGAACGGCGACGTACAGAGCCACGGCCTTTCACTGCTCGGAATGTGAAATAGGCTTGTTAAGACATATATTCAGATCTGTAAAAAAGGAGGATTACCATGAAAACAACCTTTAAACTGTTTTTATCCCTGCTTCTTATTTCAGCCCTTTTGCTCTGCCTTGCCGGATGCGCTACGACAGTACAAGTCAGATTTGTGGATAAAGAAGGCAACGACCTTCGCTTTGGCGGGAAGCAGGTCTCGCAGCCTTCGGCAACGGCTGTGCAGTCAGAGGTCGTCCCTGCGACAGAAGTAACAACGACGCAGGAAACCGCACAGCCTTCAGAGCCACAGGCAACGCAATCCGTCGCAGAAACAACCGCGACGTCTGAGACACAGGCAGCCGCGCCGTCCACTACCGCCGCCCCCGCCCCCACGGTCACGTTCCCGCTCGTCAACGAAAACAACGGCTTTACGCTGACGCTGAACGCCGACGGCACCTTTACCCACGAGGGCGTATACAATATGGATCTGTCAAACGTAGGGATCAAGAACCCTCTGCCGATCGAGATCAGAACGACGGGAAACTATGCCGTCAACGGTGGCAGTATTTCTCTGTCCAATACGAAAATGGTCATGAACTGTTCGGACGAGACCGCAAATTCTCTGTCCGGTCTTGCAAAGCTTGCGGCGAAAGCGATCAAGAATGCGGAGTTGACGGATAAATCCACAGCGGCAATCAACGGCGGACAGCTTGTTCTCTCCTTCGTCGGCAATAACGGCAGCGCGGATTTCGCATTGAGCACCCATACCTTTTCCGCCGACCAGACTTCCGCCCTGCTGTCGCGCTGACACGGAAAGAATTCTGCACCGAGAAAAGGTTTATGATGATTCGCAATTATGTATTTGATCTGGGAATGGTGCTGTTCCGCTATGATACGGCGTATATGACGCGGCTGTATGTTGCGGACGAGCAGGATCGCAAACTGCTGGAAGACGTTGTGTTTGACCGAAAATACTGGGATCTTCTCGACAGAGGAGAAATCAGCGATGAAACGCTCAAGGCGAAAGTGCGTACAAGGCTTCCCGGCCGGCTGCATGCAGCGGCCGACCGGATCTACGATCACTGGATCGAAAACCTGATCCCGATCGAAGGCATGGAGGCGCTGATCCGAAAAATCAAACAAACGGGAGCGGGAGTCTATTTGCTGTCCAATATCAGCGAAGGCTTTGCGAAAACGTACAAGACCGTCCCGCAGATCAACGAAGTATTATCTCTGTTTGACGGTTTTGTGTTTTCGGGTACGGTTCATCTTGCAAAACCGGACCTCGCCATTTTCAGGTATCTGCTTGACCACTATTCGCTGGAACCGAAAACCACCTTGTTTATCGATGACAACGAAAAAAACAATCTTGCGGCAAAAAAAATCGGGCTGCAGACATATCTGTTCAACGGCGACGTACGGTCTTTGAGCAGTTATATAAAGCTCGGGTAACGGTTTTTTTGTCTGCCGCATTGCGGAATCGGCCTTGAGTCTGTCCCTTTCTGACAGATAAAACCGGATCTTCCGTTAAACACGCCCTTCCGGGGGTGTGTTTTTCGTCTTCAGTGGAATCTGAGCGGACTTTTTGCGGACAATTCAACGCCATTCAGGAGGTTTTGTCAAAAACATCTATAATAAATACGAGGGTTATCAGTTTATACGAATATCAGTTCATGGTTTACGATTTCGGCTGCACGGTCACGAATGGAATTCATCTTTGAAATCCATTCCATTTGGTTTACTTCCTTAAGCAATTCGGTCACGCCTTCCTGTTCGGCGAGCTGACGGACGAGCAGGTCGAACATCTCCTGTGCGTCGCGATCTATTTGAGTGAGATAGGCATTCAGCTTGCCATAGCAGAAGAGCTCATTGTATACGCGGCGTTGATGCTTTTTCAAAAATACCGAGTGCCGCTTGCCCCATATGTCGATGGGGATTTCCTTTCCCGGCTCGTTATCTTCCAGAACAATATCAGGTGTCATTACACCGTTTTTTTCAACCCGTCCTGTCGGGTAATACTGTTCATCGTTTAGCTCATATTCCCAACCGGTACGCTCGTCGATGATACATCTCTCCATTTTACTTACCCTCCGCTTTGTCGATGATTTTGAACAACAGCGCGTCAACGTCCTCGGTTGGATAGTCTGCTTCAAGAAGCTGGTTTCTCCATTCGTTGATGCCGTTGATCAGCAAGTTGCACTCAAAGCCCGTAAACTTCATTTTGACTTTCTTTTCTTTCATAATGAAAACCTCCGGTTCTTTGTTGATTCCATCATACCAAAGAACCGGAGGTCTGTCGAATGTGCGAATTTGAATAATATATGATTATGATTTTCAATATGCGTTGCTAAAGAGAAACGAGACCAACAAACGCTGATCTCGCATCTTCTTTTGCTTTTGCTACGCCTTTTCTATGGTGCTCTGAATTACTGCCTTATCTGGCCTTAGCATTTGGGCAGCCTTTTTGTTTATTCGTAGATCTCTCTCCGGTGCCCGACGTGGAGCACAAGGATCAGGACTCTGCCGTCGTCGATCCTTGCCAGCAGCCGGTAGTCGCCGACCCGGTAGCGCCAGCGCCCGCTGAGATTCCCGGTCAGGGCTTTGCCGTGGCGGCGCGGGTCGTCCGTCCCCTCCAGATTTTTGCGGACCCACCCGAGGATCAGCGCGGCGGTGGGTTTATCCAGTTTTTTCAGGTCCTTCAGCGCTTCCTTTGAAAACTCGACCGCGTATTTCATCGAAGCCCAAGCTCCTGTTCCACCTCGTCCAGCGTATAGGTCGCGGGGTCCTTTTCAAAGGCCTCCTCCGCCTTTTGCAGGAGCGTGAGGTCGTATTCATCCTCGATTTTTTCCAGCATCGTCCTGCGGAACAGCTCCGAAACGGTCGTGCCGTTGATCGCGGCGTAGCGTTTGATGAGATCCGCGTCCCGGTCGTTGAGTCTGAGCGATACGGTCATGCGGCTCGCCTCCCTTCTGTAATACATTGTATTACATTTTTCCCGCTTTGTCAAGGCTTATGCGCGAAGCCTCAGAACCACTTGCGTTTTTTTGCGATAAGGGTCAGCAGGCCGCTGACGGCGAGGGACAGGAGGATGACGTAGACGTAGCCGTATTTCCATTGGAGCTCCGGCATATTGATAAAGTTCATGCCGTACCAGCCCACGATGATGGTGAGCGGGAAGAAGATCGTGGTCAGCACCGTGAAGAACTTCATGGAGTTGTTCAGCTTCAGGTCCAGCGACGCCTGATAGGCGTCCTGCAGGTGGACGGCGGAGTTATACAGCGAGTCCGCGTCCTCGCGCAGGCGGCGGATCTTGGCGGCGACGTTGGCGACGTAGTGCAGGTCGTCGGTCAGGAAGATATCGTTGTCGTTCTCCTCCAGCGCTTCGGTGATGTCGAGGAGCTGCTCGTAGTAGTTGTGTACGATCAGCAGCTCCTTTTTGATCTCCAGAATGTCAATGGAAAAGTCCTTGTCGGCGACGACGTTCACCACGTCCGTCTCCAGCTCCGAGATCTCCAGCCCCGTGCGCTCCAAAAATTTCACGTCCCCTGCCAGCAGCGCGTCCAGAAACGCGCACACCACCTTTTCGGGCGTGGCGGAGGAGGCGGCGTAGCGGCTCACGGCGGACAGGAACTTCGCCTTTGTGGAGCCGTCGTGGTCCTCCACGTCCACGACGAGGAAGAGGTTCTTTTTGAAATAGAGCGCCACGCAGTCCGGCGGGGTCTTCTCCTCCTCCGAAAACTGGCTGATGCGCAGCTCCGTGAAGGTGTAGTCGTCATAGACCTCCACCCCGGAGCGGAAGTAGCGGTTCGCGGTGCCGCAGGCCTCCACGGTGCCCACGGCAAAGCCGAGCGCGGGCGCAAGGTCCCGAAGCTCCGGCACGGTCACATAGCCCGCGGTGAAAACGGCGGGGTCATAATCGGAGAAAGCGATCTCGCGCTTCTCGCTGCCGATCTGATAAAACATAGGCGCTCCTTTTCTCAGAATTCGCTGCCGTCGAACACGCTGCCCACGTGCGGGTAGGCGACGGCGCTGCGGGAGGTGGGGGCGTCGAAAAAGACGCGGGTCTCGTCGCCGTTCAACAGCTTTTTCGGTCCGTAAATGAGCTGCAGCAGCCGGTAGTTGCGCCTGCAGCCGCGCGTCAGGTTCCACGTCCCCTGCGGGATCAGCACGTATTTAGCCTTCGTGTTGGCATAAAGCCGCGGCAGGCGGTTGATGCAGTGGTGCGACGCCTGCAGATAGGTGCAGGAGAGCTTGCCGTACCGCGCCAGCATCACGTCGGCGTTCACGTCGCCCGCGTCCCCGAGCAGCAGCAGGCTCTGACCCTCAAAGTGGAGGCGCACCACGGCGCAGGTCTCGTTCGTCCCGTCGTAAAGGCGGCCGTCGTCATAACCTTCGGGCTTCAGCGCGTCCTCGTGCGTGTGCAGCACCTCGATCTCGGCGCTGCCAAGCGGAAAGCGCATGCCGCAGTGGAGCTGCAAAAACAGGGCGTCCGGCTGGTATTTTGCCAGCCGTTCCTTCAGGGCCGCCACGCAGGGGTCCAGTTTCCACAGGGTGTTCGCCGGGAAGTTGAACATCACGCGCTTCAGGATCAGCCTGTCGCCCAGCACGCGCAGCAGCTTCATGAAAAAGTCCATGTGGTCGTCGTGCGGGTGGGTGCAGTACCACGCTGCCACCGTCAGGGTCTCGCTGCCGCACAGGCGGGTCAGCTTTTTTATGCAGTCGTTCACCGCGGCGTCGGTCGCCTGTTCGCGCTCGCCGCCGTCCACCAGGATCAGCTCGCCGGACCTGAGGCGCAGGGCGTAAAGCATGCCGCAGTCGCAGGAATAGCCCTTGATCATTTTGTCATAGTGCAGGGAATACTGCATCAGCGCGGTGTTCGGAAAGCGCTCCGGCGCCGGGTCTTCGGCAATGAACGCCGTCAGCGGCACGCTCGCCCGGTCCAATATCAGGCGGACGCGCTCCTCCGCGGCGATGAAATACGCGTAAAGCAGCGTGTCGCCGTGGGTGTATTCGCGGTAAAGCCCCTCGGCGGCGTCGCGCTGAAACAAGCAGGTGAAATCGGCGTTCGCCAGCGTTTCACAGTAGCTCAGAAAGTCAAATTCCGAAACGCCGTTCACGATCCGCATAAAGCCGGTATCGGGCGTTTCGCCCGCGCCGTCGTCCAGCTTGCCCGCGCCGATGGGAAAAACCTCCTGCACATAGGTCCCGTGGGTGCAAACGGGAATCAGCTTGTCAAATTCGGAAATCGTCATGGTTCTGTGTCCCTTTCGGAAGAAGATTGCGGTTTACCCATAAATTCTACCATATTTGAGCGCCGGACGCAAGAGAGAATCGTCCTTTTGTCCATTGACAAACGGAGGAGCGGAGCATATACTTTTTGTCGAAAAAACAGAAAAACGGAGAAACCGCTTATGAATAAAGGCGCGGCGTTTATGACCGAGGGTCCGCTGCTGAAAAAAATCATCTTTTATACGATCCCGATCATCCTGACCGGAATGCTCCAACTGCTGTTCAACGCTGCCGATCTTGTGATCGTGGGGCAGTTCTCGGGGAGCCTCAGCGTTGCCGCGGTCGGCGCGACCGGCAGCGTCACGAACCTGATCGTCAACCTGTTCATCGGGCTGTCCATCGGGGCGGGCGTCATGGTGGCGCAGGGCATCGGCGCCGGGGACGCCGAAAACGTGCGGCGCACGGTCCACACCGCCATTCCGGCTGCCGTCATCGGCGGGCTGGCGCTGTCCGCCGTCGGCATTGCGCTGGCGCGCCCGCTGCTCACCCTCATGGGCACGCAGCCGGACGTGATCGACGGCGCCGCGACCTATATGCGCATCTATTTCGCGGGCATGACCGCCAACATGCTCTATAACTTCGGCGCGTCCATCCTACGCGCCGCCGGGGATATCGAAAGCCCGCTGTATTTCCTCACCGCCGCCGGGGTGCTGAACGTGATCCTGAACGTGGTGTTCGTTATGCTCTTCCACATGGACGTCGCCGGCGTGGCGCTGGCAACGGTGCTGTCGCAGGCGCTGTCCGCCGCGCTGGTGCTGCTCACCCTCCGCCATCGGGAGGACGCCTGCCGTCTGTACCTGCGGGAGGTGCGGCTTTACGGCCGCGTCCTGCTGCGTATGCTTGCCATCGGCCTGCCCGCGGGGCTGCAGGGCTCCCTGTTCTCGATCTCGAACGTGATCATCCAGTCCTCCGTCAATTCCTTCGGCTCGGTCGCCATGTCCGGCAACGCCGCCGCGGGCAATATCGAGGGCTTCGTCTACGTCGCCATGAACTCCCTGCAGCAAACCGCGGTCAACTTCGTGGGGCAGAATTACGGGGCGCGGAAATATAAGCGCATCGGCAAAATCACCGGCATCTGCCTTGTCTGCGTCACGGCGGTCGGGCTCCTGATGGGCGTGTCGGGCTATCTCTTCTCCCGGCAGCTCCTTTCGATCTATATCACGGACTCCGCCGCCGCCATCGAGGTCGGCGTCACGCGCATGTCCCTGATCTGCCTGCCCTACGCCCTTTGCGGGATCATGGACGTGATGACCGGCGCGCTGCGCGGCATGGGCGCGTCGCTGATGCCCATGATCATCTCGGTCGCGGGCGTGTGCGGCTTCCGCATCGTGTGGATCTTCAGCTATTTCCACGTCCCCGCGCACCATACGCTCGACGTTCTGTATCTGTCCTATCCCATTTCGTGGATCGTCACCTTCGCAGTGGAGGCGCTGGTCTTCGTGGTGCTGCTGCGCCGCAAAATGGCACTTGACAAAGCCGACGCCGTATGATATGATATAAAGCAATCTGTGAAAGGAATGGCATTATGGAAACCGACCCGGACCCCAGTCCCGCGTTTGATCCCCTGAACTTCATAGCCTGAAATCCCGCATAGCTTGCGCCGACCGGCGGCAGGCTGTGTTTTTTTGCGTTTCTATCCTATTTTCCGAAGGAGTATTTTCGTTCCATGAAAGATAAGATCTGGCTGGTCATTCTGGTCCAGCTCGCGCTCATCGCCCTGAACGCCGTCTTCGCCGCGGCGGAGATCGCCGTGATCTCCATGAACGACGTGCGGCTGTCCGCGCTCACCGCGAACGGCAACAAGCGGGCAAAACGCCTGTCGAAGCTCGTCGCCTCCCCGGCAAAGTTTCTGGCAACCATTCAGGTCGCCATCACGCTGTCGGGCTTTCTGGGCTCGGCGTTCGCGGCGGATAACTTCGCGGACCGGCTGGTGGACCTGATCAAAAAAACGAATATCGGCATCAGCGACAGCGCGCTGCGCACCGTCTGCGTGATCCTGATCACGCTGGTGCTCTCGTTCCTCACGCTCGTGTTCGGCGAGCTGGTGCCCAAGCGCATCGCCATGAAAAAGGCGGAGCCGCTGGCGCTCGGCATCTCGGGGCTGCTGGGCTTCATTTCCAAGCTCTTCGCGCCCATCGTGTGGCTGCTTTCCGTTTCCACCAACGGCGTGCTGCGGCTGTTCGGCATCGACCCGAACGACACGGACGAGACCGTCACGGAGGAGGAGATCCGCATGATGATCGACGCCGGCAGCGAAAAGGGCACCATCGACGAGGAGGAGAAGGAGCTGCTGCAGAACGTGTTTGAGTTCGACGACCTGACTGCGGGCGAGATCGCGACGCACCGCACGGATGTGGCGATCCTGTGGATCGAGGAGCCGGAGGACTGGGAGCAGACCATCATCGACTCCCGCCATACCATTTTCCCGGTCTGCCACGAAACGGCGGACGAGATCATCGGCGTGGTCAACGCGAAGGATTTCTTTGCCCTGCGCGGGGACAGAACGCGCCTGACCTCCATCATCAAAAAGCCGTATCTGGTGCCGGAGTCCGTGAAGGCGGACGTCCTGTTTGCGAACCTCAAAAAGCGGCACGAGCAGCTCGCCATCGTGCTGGATGAGCACGGCGGCATGGAGGGCGTGGTCACGCTGACGGATATTCTGGAGTGCATCGTGGGCGAATTCGACGAGGACAGCCTTGCCGAAAACAACGGCCAGCCCGATATCGTCAAAAAGGACGAGAACGTGTGGATGGTCTCCGGCGGCGCGTCAATCGACGACGTGAACGAGGAGCTGGATCTCACGCTGGACGATGAGGATTACGATACCTTCGGCGGCTACGTGCTCAGCATCCTCGGCGCGATCCCCGCGGACCACTCCACCTTTACCGTGGAGGACGATCTGCTCGTGATCCGCGTGCTGGAGGTGGAGGACCACCGCATCGAAATGACCGAAGTCACCAAAAAGCAGATCGAAGCGCCCGAAGAGGACTGAGTCCTGCGTCCGGGCGCTGCGTCCTGCGGTCTGAAACAAGCAGCCCCCGGGAACAACGGTTCCCAAGGGGCTTTTTTCCTGAAAACCGGGTTCCCTGTCAGAAAGGCGGTCAAAGTATGGATCAACAGGCATTCCGCGCGTTTTTCCTGTCCCTTGGGTACGGGGCGTTTTTGTGCGGGCTCAGCGTTCCGGCGGCTGAAACGCTGGACCTGCTCGCGGGTGAAAACCGGGACCGGCTGTCGCGCGCGCCGCGCGCACGCGCCGCCTTCATCTCCGAAAACCGCGCGGCGTTTGCCGTCCCGCTCGAGATCGCGCTCGCGGCAGGGGACGCGTGGGCGGCGTTTGTCCGCGCCGAGGCAAGACGCGGCGCACGGGCGGGGCAGTCCCCGGCGGAGCCGGAACGGGACCGGACGGAACCCGCGCCGGAGCCCGAACCCGTTCCCGCGCCGGAGCCCGAAGCCGAGCTTCTTCCCGAACCCGCAGGGGAGCCCGAAACCGAACCCGCAACCGCGCCGGAACCGGCTCCCGCGCCGCGCCGGGCAGCCGGATGGACGTCTCCCTTCCTCTCCGCGCTGGACGCGCCGGACCCCGCCCTTCTGTTGGAGATTGAGACAAGGGCGCGCGCGGCGGACCCGAACGAAAGCTGGCGGGTGCGGATCCCGTTCCCCACGGATGAAAGCGTGCTGCTCTATCTTGCGCGGCTGCGGTTGGACCCCATGTACGCGGCGCTGGACGGCAGCAGGGAAACGCTGTTCCTGTTCGACAGCCCGCGCAATAACGATTCCGACCGCGTGCTGCAAAAGCTGACGTTCCTTACGCAGGGCTACGGGATGCACGTGACCCGCGCGCGGGAGCTCGCGCTGTGGATCGCCGGGCACGGGGACGTGATGGACGAAGCGCTCCGGGTCGGGGACGAAACGGCGGTGGAGTGGCTGCGCGGGCACGGGGCGCTGGGCGGCTATGAGCTGGCGTCCCGCTATTGCTGGTGCCACGCGCCGCAGCGCTTTCCGCTCATGACGCGCGCCTGCGTCCGGGCGCTGAAGGAGCTGCGTCGCAGGAACGGGCGCGGCGGCTTTTCAAGGGCGGACCTGTTGACCTACCGCGCCTATCTGCGGCTGCTGGACCACATCATGCGCGTGTATGGGCTCACCGTCTGCACGCCCGCGGAGTTCGCCCTGTTTCTGGACGCGGTCGGGACTGCCTGCGACGAAAAAAGCGAGGCGCGGCGTCGCGGGGGCGCGGAGACAGAATAAAAAAGAAAAGCTTTACCCCAAACGCCAAAAAAGGTCTTCCGGTTCGCGGAAGACCTTTTGCTTATGCCTGTGATTCTTCTGTTTCTTCGTTGTGCTTCCGCGCGATGGCGCGGCCGCGCGCGAGGCAGTCCGGCTGCGGCTCCAACGCTTCGGCGTAGGCCTCGGCGGCCTCGGGAGCGGCGTCGAAGGCGCGGCTGAAAAAGTAGACGGCGGCGGCCTCGGCGGCGGGCAGGCTGCGGTCGGCGCGGATCACCCGGTCCGCGATCTCCGGCGAAAAGCGGTGTCGGTCCGTGAAGAACCTGCCAAGCATCCGCAGCGCCAGCGCGGGGGCGTAGGGGGCGGGGTCCGTCAGCCAGCGGTCGATCGCCTCCAGCAGGGCGGGACGGTTCACCGCAAGCACCCCGGGGGACAGAATGGAGAGCACCTCGTCGTTCGTGATATAGGGCAGGAATCTGTTCACGCCGTTCAGGGCGGTGCGAAAGCGCTTTTTGCGGTTCAGCAGATAGGCGTGCAGAATGTCCTCCTCCGCCCACTTGTGCGGCAGGTCCTCCAAAAAGAACTGCGCGTCGGTCCGCTCCGATATGCTCACGGCAATGCGGCGGATCTCCTTGGGACGCACGCCCAGCACCGCGTCGGTGCCAAGCTGCTTTCGGCGGGCCTTGGCGAACACGGGGTCGCGCTGCGCCTGCAGGCGCGAACAGATGTTGTTCATCATCCGTTCGCGGTCCGTCTCGCGGTAGGGGTGGCCGGTGTCCATGTCGAACACCTTGATAAAGGGCTCCAGCGTCTCGGTCCGCTCCGCGAACCGCAGCAAAAGCTGCGCGGCGGCCTCCGCGTCCGAAAGGGACACGTGGTGCGTCAGCTGAATGCCGTGCTTCGCGGCAAGAAAATCGAGGGAATAGCGCTCCGAATCGGGGTAAAACTGCTTTGCCAGCTCCAGCGTGCAAAGGTACTGTACCTGCGTCGCCCAGTGGATGTGGTAGCGCCTGAGCACGGTGGAAAGCACGTGCAGGTCCCCGGGCGCGGCGTGCGCGCACAGCACGGTATTCTCAAAAAACGGGCGCAGCGTCTCCCACAGCGCGGCGAAGGTCGGCGCGCCCTGCACGGTCTCGGCGCTGATGCCCGTCAGGTTGACCGTAAAGGGATCGAAGGGGCATTGCGGGTCCACAAGGGAATAGAACGTCTGGGTCAGCTTGCCGTTTTCGATCACGGTCAGCCCGACCGAGGAAACGGCGTTATAATGGGAATTCGGCATCTCGAAGTCGAATACCGTAACACGGGGTGGCAGCATGGTTTGACCTCCGAATGATATCTTGGTTCAGGCTGCGGGGCGTTTGTCGCGCTTCCAGCGCCGCAGCAGGCCGCCGAAGTAGGCGCAAAACACGCCGAACAGCAGCATATTGTGTCCGATCATGCAGGCCCAGGCGGTCACAAGGGTGCCGCCGAAAAAGCGGGTGAGCAGGAAGGTGAGCAGAATGCGCACGCCCCACATGCCGATCACGTTCACGATAAAGGGAACGCCGGTCTTGCCGAGCCCCTGCAGCATACCCTCCACAATGATGGAAACGCCGTAGAAGGGCTCGCTGACCGCCACCATGCGCAGCACCACGCTGCCAAGCGCAATCACGTCCGGGTCCTTCGAGAACAGGGAAAGGAGCTGCGGGGCGAAAGCAAACAGCAGCCCGCCGGAAAGCACCATCAGCGTGATCTCCAGCGCCAGCAGCATGCGCGGCAGCTCGCTGAGCTTTTTCAGGTCCTTCGCGCCCCAGGCGTTGCCCGCAAGGGTCGCCGCCGCGGTCTGCATACCGTAACCGGGCACGTAAAAGGCGGATTCCACGGTGTTCGCCACGGTGTGCGCGGCGGTGGCAAGGGTGCCGAGGCTGTTCACAAGCGTTGCGAACACCACGTACCCAAGGGAGGTGGCAAAGCGCTGCATCGCGTTTGGCATGGCGATTTTCAGGCACGGCGCCAGCACGGTCTTATCGGGGCGGATGCGCTGCCCCTTCGGGGAAACGGCGGGGTTTTTCAGCAGCGCCGCGGTCATCAGCACGCCGCCCGTCACAATGGAGGCGGCGGACGCCAGCGCTGCCCCTGTCACGCCGAGCCCTGCCCCGATCATGGGAAAGGTCGCCCTCCACAGCGTTACGCTGCGCGTGGGATAGATCAGGAAAAAGTTCAGGATCACGTTCACCGCGTTCATCAGCAGCCCCACGCGCATGGGCGTTTTGGTGTCGCCCGCGGCGCGCAGCAGCGTGCCGAACAGAATGGACGCGGTGCGGAACAGCATGGGCGCGTACAGGATCAGGAAATAGCGGGAGGCGGTGGGCCTGAGCGGCGCGTCCACCTGCATCCACGTCGGCACAAAGGGGCTCAGCGCCACGGTCAGGGCGGTGAAAAACAGCCCAACGGTCAGCACCGCCAGCACGCTCTGCCCGGCGGCGCGCCTGGCGTCCTTTTCCCGTCCGGCGCCCAGCGCCTGTGAAATAAACGCCAAAAAGCCGATCCCAAGGGCGTGGATCGTGCTGCCGATCATCCAGTTCACCGTCACGGTCGCGCCCACCGCGGCGGTCGCCTCGGTCCCCAGCCTGCCCACCATGGCGGTGTCTACGTATTGTACTGCTGTCTCGCAAAGCTCCTCCAGCATGGTCGGCCACGCCAGCGTCCACACGGACGGCAGCAGATGCCACGGCAGGAGCCGTTTTCTTTGTGTATTCATACTTTTTAGTATACCGCGCGGGCGGGTTTTCGTCAAGGGGGGATTTGCTGCCGTGCGAAGCCCGGCGATGTGGGATGAATTTTCAAAAAAACCGCTTGCATTTTTTTCCCGGCGTGCTACAATAGCGGAGAAAGGGGATGCGGACATGGAGAAGATCATGCTCGCGCTGGAGCTGATGGGGATCGCGGCGTTCTCGGTATCGGGGGCGCTGGCGGCGATCGAAAAGCATCTGGATATTTTCGGCGTGCTGGTCTGCTCTGTCACCACGGCGCTCGGCGGCGGGATCATCCGGGACGTGATGTGCGGCAATCTGCCGCCCGTGATGTTCAAGGAATACGCGTATCTGATCACCGCGGCGGCGGTCAGCGCGGTCACGTTCATCACCGCGCGTGTGCTGAAAAAGAAGTTCAGCGACAGCATGGCGTCCATCGACCGCATCAACAACATTGTGGACGCGATGGGCCTCGGGCTGTTCACGGTCATGGGCATCAACACGGGCGTCAACGTCGGCTATGCGGATAACGCGTTTTTCGTCGTCTTTCTCGGGCTCATCACGGGCGTGGGCGGCGGCGTGCTGCGGGACGCCATGCTCAGCGTCGTACCGCTTATTTTCTCCAAGCGCGTGTATGCCGTGGCGTCGCTGGTCGGCGGCGTGGCGTATTACGTCATGTTTGTCGTGCTCTCGCTCCCGCAGCTGCTGTGCGTGGTGATCGCCGTGCTGCTGATCTTCACCCTGCGCATTCTCGCCTCCGTGTTCCGCTGGGACCTGCCGAAGGCGTTCTGATTTCAGAAAGGACAGGCAAATGACCGTAACCGCACATTCCGGGGCGTTCGACACGCCCGATAACTCTCTTGAATACATCCGCCGCGTGCTGGACGCGGGCTGCGGGATCCTCGAAATGGACGTCACCTTCCGCCCGGACGGCACGCCCGTGCTGATCCATAAGGGCAGCCCCGCCGACGACGAGGGGATCTATCTCTCCTCCGCGCTGGAGCTGATCGCGGAGTCACCCTCGCTTCGCATGAATCTGGACCTCAAGTCCGTGCGCAATCTCCCCGCCGTGGACCGTATGCTTCGCCTGTTCGGTCTGTTCGACCGCGCCTTTTTCACCGGGGTGGGGCAGCGCTGGGTCCCCGCCGTGCGCCGCCATTCGGAGCTGCCGTATTACCTGAACGCCGGTCTGCCGGAAAAGCTGCGCGGCAACGCCGTCGCCTGCGCCCTGCTGGCGGGGAGGGTCCGCGCCCTCGGCGCCGTGGGGCTCAACTGCCACTTCTCAAACGCCACCCCCACGCTTGCCCGCGCCCTGCACAAGCGGGGGCTGGAGCTTTCGGTCTGGACTGTCAATGAGGAAGCCGACGCCCGCCGCGTCCTTGCCCTCGACGTGGATAACGTCACCTCGCGCCACCCGGATATGATTTTGCGGGTGGAAGCCGGGCTTTGCCCGGCGGGTGCGCGGGACACGGAAATGAAAAAATAAAAAAAGAAATGTTTCGGGACCTGCGGGCGGCAATTTAAAATAGGGCTGACCCGGGGATTGAAACAGGAACAGAGGAGGATCCTGTGCGCGGAGACGGCGCAGGGGTCTTCTTTTTTTATGGCTGCATATTTTGGGCGCGTCCGGCATATCCTGTCAGCAGGAACGAAAGGACGGGACGGGCATGAAGCGGACGGCGGTTATCTTTATTTTTTGTCTGATCACCACGCTCGGGGTGCCGACGGGGATCTATGCGCTCCATACCGGGCGGGCGGCGGCGCCGTCGGAAACGGACCCGGCGGCGCAAACGGACGAAAGCGGCGCGTCGGAAACGCCGTCGGAAACGGACCCCTACGGGGACACCATCAGCGTGTTCATGGCGGAAACGGACCGGGTGGAGGAGCTGGACCTGCTGGATTACGTCGTGGGCGTGGTCGCGGCGGAAATGCCCGTCTCCTATGCGCCGGAGGCGCTGAAGGCGCAGGCGGCGGTGAGCCTGACGCTGGCGCGGTATATGCAGAAAAGCGGGGCGAAGGCGGACCTCGGCGGCGCGGTGATCAGCTCGGACTATCGGCGGCATCAGGCGTATCTGGGGGAGGCGGCGCTGCGCTCGCTTTGGGGCGAAAAATATGAAGCAAACGTCGGCGTCATCCGCGCGGCGGTGGACGCCGTTTCGGACGTGACGATCACCTACGCCGGGGAGCCGATCCTCGCCGTGTTCCACGCGATCTCGGCGGGGGAGACCGAAAGCGCCGCCAACGTCTGGGGCGGGGACTACCCCTATCTCACGCGGGTGGACTCCTCCGGGGACCGTCTGAGCGCGGGCTTCCGCAGCGAAGAGACCCTGCCCGCGGCGGAGTTCTTCCAAAAGCTGGGGCTCACGCCGCCGGAGGACCCGGCTTCCGCCGTCCGAAACGCCGTGTATTCGGAGGCGGGCTATCTGCGCTCGGTCGAGATCTGCGGGACCCCCTTCACGGGGCTTTCCCTGCGGCAAAAGCTGGGGCTGCGCTCCGCCGCGGTCTCCATCGATTATGCGGACGGGGACTTCGTCCTCAGCGTGCGCGGCTACGGGCACGGCGTCGGCATGAGCCAGTACGGCGCGGACTATCTCGCCCGGCAGGGGTATTCGTGGCAGGAGATCGTGGCGCACTTTTACCCCGGGACCGAGATCAGGCGCGGGACGATCTGAGCCGGGCTGCGCCCGGCTTCGTGATTATGACCAAAAAAGACGGTCGATTTTGTACGACCCGCCGTCTTGCAAAGGTCATATTTTTTTTATATTATGATATACAGAGGGCGTATACGGGAAGCCCCGGAATCTTGTCCGCCCCGGAGGAAGCTATGGCTGAAAAGCATCGCATCGGGATTATCGGCTGCGGCGGGATCGCCAACGCCAAGCATATGCCGAGCCTGAAGCAGATCAAAAACGTGGAAATGGTCGCGTTCTGCGACATTGTGGAGGAGCGCGCCGTGAAGGCCTGCAGGGAATACGGCACGCCGGACGCGAAGGCCTATACCGACTATAAGGAGCTGCTGCTCGACGACAGCATCGATATCGTGCACGTCTGCACCCCGAACCGCTCCCATTCCTTTATCACGGTGGACGCGCTGGAGGCGGGCAAGCACGTGATGTGCGAAAAGCCCATGGCCAAGACCTACGCCGACGCCGTCGCCATGCTGGAGGCCGCGAAGCGTACCGGCAAAAAGCTGACCATCGGCTATCAGAACCGGCAGCTTGCCGAAAATCAGTATGCCAAAGCCGTGTGCGAAAACGGGGAGCTGGGCGAGATCTACTTCGCCAAGGCCCTTGCCATCCGCCGCCGCGCGGTGCCCACCTGGGGCGTGTTCCTGAACGAGTATGAGCAGGGCGGCGGTCCGCTGATCGATATCGGCACCCACGCGCTGGACCTCACGCTCTGGCTCATGAATAACTACGAGCCGAAAATGGTTGTGGGCAACACATTCCGCAAGCTTGCGGATCAAAAGCATCCCGGCAACGCCTGGGGCGACTGGGACCCCGAAAAATTCACGGTGGAGGACGCCGCCTTCGGCTATATCGTTATGAAGAACGGCGCGGTGGTCACGCTGGAATCGAGCTGGGCGCTCAACTACGCCAAGCCCCGCGAGTCCACCTATATTCTCTGCGGCACGAAGGCGGGCATCGACAACGTGGACGACCTGCAGATCAACGCCGTGCGCCACGGGCGGCAGGTCATGGAGACTGTGAATCTGGACGCGGGCGGCGCGGCGTTCTATGAAGGGCATTCGTCCGACAACTCGGTGCTCGATATGGCGCAGTGGATCCGCGCGATCGATACCGATACCGACCCGTGCGTGAAGCCCGAGCAGGCGCTTTGCGTCACGCGGATTCTGGAGGCGATCTACACCTCCGCCAAGACCGGCGAGCCGGTATATTTTGACTGAACGGGAGGAAACAAACATGAAATTTGCAGTGCAGGTCTATTCCGTGCGGGATCTGATCCACTCGGGCGAGGACCTTTTGAACATCCTGCCGAAGATCAAGGCGCTGGGCTTTGACGGCGTGGAATTCGCAGGCTTTTACGGCCTGTCCGCCGAAGACCTGAAGAAAGGGCTGGACGACGCGGGGCTTGTCTGCGTCGGCGCGCACATCGGGCGCGACGACTTCCTGCCCGAAAAGCTGGACGAGACCCTGACCTATATGCAGACCCTCGGTGCGCCCTGCGTCGGCGTGGGCGGCGCGCCCACCGGCACCGAGACCGAGCTTGCCGAAACCATCCGCATTCTCGGCGCGGCGGACGCGGAAGCCAAAAAACGCGGTATGCGCGTGTATTTCCATAACCATACGGAGGAGTTCAAGCGCCCCTATTTCGCCGAAGCGCCCGGCACGGTCTTCGACCGCCTGAAGGCGAACATGGCGATGGAGCTGGACGCTTACTGGTCCTTCGTCGCGGGGCAGGATAACGCGGCGCTCATCCGCGAAAACCGCGACCACCTTGTGCATATCCACATCAAGGACGGCGTGGGGCACACCCCCATGGCGCTGGGCGAGGGCGAAAACGACCTGCCCGCGATCGTTGCGGCGGCAAAGGAGATCGGCCTCAAATGGCTCATCCTCGAAAACGACGACCCGGTGCCGGACGGCCTGTCCGATATCGGCAGAAGCATGGTCTGGCTGCAGGCCAACGCGAGATAACGCATTCAAAGGAGGAACGCATCTATGAAACTCGGCGTATTCACCACGTTGCTTTCAAACGTGCCGTTTGAAACGGCGCTCAAATATTTCAAGTCCCTCGGCATCGAAATGGTCGAGATCGGCTGCGGCGGCTACCCCGGCAACGCCCACGCGAATCCGGACGTGCTGCTGCACGACGACAAGGCGCTGGCGGATTTCAAGGCGCTGATCAAGGAATATGACGTCGGCATTTCGGCGCTGTCCTGCCACTCGAACCCCGTGCATCCGAACAGGGAGATCGCGCGCGCGGCGGACGAGACCATCCGCAAAACGATCCTGCTTGCCGAAAAGCTGGGCATCGATCAGATCAACACCTTCTCCGGCTGTCCCGGCGACCACGAGGGCGCCAAGTACCCGAACTGGGTCACCTGCCCCTGGCCGGACGACTTCACGGAGATCCTGAACTGGCAGTGGAACGAGGTGCTGATCCCGTATTGGAAGGACCTCGTCGTCTTTGCGAAGGACCACGGCGTCAACAAGATCGGTCTGGAGCTGCACCCCGGCTTCTGCGTGTATAATACGGATACCATGCTGCGTCTGCGTGAGGCGGTCGGTCCCGAAATGGGCGCGAACTTCGATCCCTCGCATCTCATCTGGCAGGGCATGGACCCCGTCACGGTCATCCGGGCGCTCGGCGACGCGATCTTCCACGTCCACGCCAAGGATACCCGTCTCGATAAGGCGAACATCGCCCGCACCGGCGTGCTGGATACCAAGTCCTACGGCGACGTGCTGCACCGCTCCTGGGTCTTCCGCTCCGTCGGCTACGGCAACGACGAGCTGTATTGGAAGGACATGATCTCGAACCTGCGTCTGGTCGGTTACGACCACGTGCTGTCCATCGAGCATGAGGATTCGCTCATGAGCCAGAACGAAGGCCTCACGAAGGCGGTCGAAATGCTGAGGCGCTGCCTGATCACCGAAAGCACCGGCGAAGCCTGGTGGTTTTAACGGACGTTGGGTGCCGATGCTCTCTGATTCTGTTTGTTGAAAGGACCTGATTTTATGATCCTGCTTTTCAAGCGTCTCATTTCCCTGCTTGTTTCCGCCATCAGCATTTTTTCCATCATGAACATCGGCAGCAAGAACCCGCTGAATTTCATCCGCACCGGGTCGCTGAACTACGTGCAGACGGCGGACGTTTCGCTGAACGTCAACGCCCTCAAAAAGTATCAGACTCTCACCGGCTTCGGCGTGTCCGCCTGCTGGTGGGCGCAGGATATCGGGAACAGCGAAAACGCGGACGAGGTCGCGCGGCTGCTGTATTCGGACGAGGGGCTGGCGCTGAACGTCTATCGCTATAACCTCGGCGGCGGCGAAAAGGAAAATCCGAACTCCCGCATCCGGGGCAACCGCGCCACCGAGAGCTTTCTGGTGCAGAATGACGCGGGCGAGTGGGTCTATGACTTCAGCCGGGACGCCGCCGCGCAGAAAATGCTCGAAAAATGCATGGCCTACGGCAATATCGATACCGTGGTGCTGTTCGCGAACTCCCCGCATTATTCCCTGACCCGCACGGGGCAGGCCACCGGCGGGCAGACGGAGAATTTCTCGAACCTGCCGCCCGAAAACTATCAGGCGTTCGCGGACTACTGCATCGAGGCGGCGAGGTATTTCCTGTCCAAAGGCGTGCCCGTGAAGTACCTGTCCCCCATCAACGAGCCGCAGTGGTCCTGGGGCGGCGACTGGGTCGGGCAGGAGGGCTGCCATTACGAGCCGGACGAGGTCGTTGCCGTCATGCGCGTGTTCGCGCGCGCGATCAAGGCGTCGGGGCTGGACCTGAAGCTCATGGCGCCCGAAAGCGGGCAGCTCGGCGACGTCACGCTCGACTACTTTGACCGGCTGGTCGCCGACCCCGAGATCCGTGAGGCGCTGGGCAGCCTTGCCTATCACTCCTATTGGGCGGACGGGCAGCTCTGGAACAAATATCAGTTCGGCAAGGCGCTTGCGGAAAAGAACTACCCCGTGAACGTCGAAATGACGGAGTGGTGCGAGCTGCCGCTGGAGCATGATATCACGTCCTACGATTCCTTCCTGCGCATGGCGGAGGTCATCCAGCACGATCTCACCCTCACGGGCGTGAACGGCTGGTCCGCCTGGGTCGGCGTGAACAACGCCGGGATCCGGGAGGACGGCACCTGGTGGAGCGACGGGCCCCTTGCCATGACGGACGACGCGGCGGAGGTGCGCGTGGCGACGCGGTATTACGCGCTGCAGCATTTTTCCGCGTTCATTCCGGCGGGCAGCGTGCGCGTGGACCCGAACCCGGACGTGAAGGACGTCGACTATCAGAAGGACGACGACCACGTGATCTATGACTTTCAGCTCGGCTACACCGCCTCCGCGTATCAGACGCCGGACGGCAGGATCGTGGTCGTGGTGATCAACAAGGGCAACGAACGGAACTTCACCGTCACCGCCTTCGGCAAGGTCAAGGCGGAGATCTGGCAGTCCACGGAAACCGGCGGCTATATGCAGCGCGTCCACAGCGGGATCATCCCCCTGAAAACGAAGCTCCCTGTGAATTCCGTCACCACCTTCGTGCTGCGCTGAGGCAAAGAACAGATAAAAAACCGGAGACCCGTTATCGGATCTCCGGTCTTTTTTTGACGTTGTGTTTTGTCGGCTTATTTGTAACCGAGGGTCTTCACGATGTCGTCCACTTCGTCCTCCAGCGCGTTGTCGGCCTGCAGGTAAAGCAGAGTATTGTCGATCCGGGCCAGCACGCAGATCATGCTGTCGCCCTTCACACGGTAATAGCTGTGGTTGCCGAGGTTCGTTTCGACCTGGGTCTTGGTGCCCGCGGCGGTTTCCTCCGCAAGGGGCTTGGTGCCTGCGAACAGTTGCTGCGCATTCGTTTCACTCTTCGCAACGTAGAACCGCACAACGCAGGAGGGGTTGTCCCCGTCCATCTTCACGGCGGCCTTGACCTTCTCCACGGCGGCCTGCGTTTGCGCGTCCGTGGTGCTCATATCGATCTCGATCTCTTCATAGCCGCGTTCCTTCATCTCATTCTGGAACTGCTCCACGGTTGCGGGGGTCTTTTTGGAGCAGGCGGCAAGGGAGAGCGCAAGCGCCGCGATCAGCAGCAGTGCGACAAGCAGTCTGGTTTTCTTCATAAACGTCATCCTTTCCGAAATTGGTGATTTCAATATAACATAGATCCGGATTCTTTGTCAAGGGAAGATCCCGTTTCTTGTCGGAACGCGGCGGTTTTTCCGCGGGAATGCGGGGCGCCGTCCTGTTCGGCTTATTTGTAGCCGAGGTTCTGTGCGATCTCGTCGGCCTCGTCAAAGAACGCGGGGCCCGCGTCCAGATACAACAGCGTATTTTCCACGCGGATCACGGTGTACTGTACCGTCTTGGCCGAAACGCGCAGGAATTCATAGTGCGGCAGTTCGTTCGCAAGGCGGGTCTTCACGCCCGTCACGTCCGCTTCGGCTTCGGCCTTTGTGTAATCGTAGGCGCGTGACGCGTCGTCCTCCGTTTGAAAGACCGCAAACGTCCCGAGCAGGCGCCCCGTCCCTTCCTGATATTTGATGAAAACGACGCCGTCGGACACAGCCTGTGCCGTTGGGTCCGGAAGGATGCGTCTGAAGTCTTCCGGTCTCATCGGTTCCGTTTCAAAGCCTCGCTCGATCAATTCATTCCGGACCTGATTGACCGTTGCGGGCGTCCGCTTTTTGCAGGCGGACAGGGATAAAAGGACGGCAAACATCAGGACGGCGGCAAGCAGTACGCGCGTTTTCTTCATGAACTGCGCCTCCCTTTTCTTTGATACCTTTACTGTAACACAGCGGCGGGGATCAAGTCAACCGCCGCCGCCGGATCTTAAAAAAATCTTAATCCCGCAGTCCCAGTACGGCAGGGATCTCGCAAAGCGCCCGCACGGTCGCGTCGGCTTCGTCTCCCTTTGAAGCAGAATGCGGGTCGAACAGCAGGGTGCGGATGCCGAAGGGCTTCGCCCCCGCCACGTCGGCGGAGACCGAATCCCCGATCATCAGAAGCGTTTCGGGCGGGTAGGGGAGCATGGCAAGCACCGCCTCGAAAAAGCGCGGATCGGGCTTGGAAAAGCCGAGGTCGCCCGAAACGAACACGTCCGCAAAAAACCGGTCCATCCCGGCAAGGCGCAGCCGCTCCTCCTGCTGGCCGGATGGGGCGTTGGACGCGGCGTAAACGGGGAACCGCCCTGCCAGCGCCTGTAATAGCTCCGTCGCTCCCGTCACCGGCTCGGCGCTCATTTCCAGCGCCCGCTCGAAATGATATTCGAAATCCAACCCGTCGGCGGTCACGCCCATGGCGGCGAACATCGTGTTCCAGCGGATGGTCCGCAGGTAGGCAAGGTCGTATTCGCCCGCCTGCAGGCGGTCCCAGAGCTGCCGGTTGATCCGCTTGAACACGGAAAACGCGTCCGGCGGCAGCCGGACCCCGGTCGCGTCCTCGGCGCGGCGGATGGAAAAGGCCGCGCATTTGTCAAAATCCAAAAGCGTGTCGTCAATATCGATCAGGATCGCCCGGATCCCGTTTGCGCCGTCCATGCTCCGCGCCCCCTTCGTGTGTGCGTCTCCTTCAGGTTTATGCGCGCGAAACGCGCATTATGCGTCCTCTTCCCCGTCCGTTCCGCGGCGGTTTCGCGTCAGCAGCAACCCGAGAACGCCGATCAGCAGCAGGACCAGCGGCGGCGCGAGGAAGATCCAGTCCCGCCCCGGGTCCGCCATGCGGAACAGGAACCAGACCGCCGCCGCGGTGAGCAGCGCCCCCACCGCCGTCAGAATGATCAGAAATACGTGCAGCAGTTTCTTGTGCATGTGGCTTCCCTCCAAAAATGTCTGTTTCTATCGTATTACAAGTCGGGAAAAAAGTCAACAGCCGCTCAGCCGAGGTACCAGCCGCCGTCCGGTCCCTGAAACAGATAGCCCTTTTCTTCGTGCAGCAGCCGTCCGGCAAAGTCCCGCACCCGCACCACGTTATAATAGACGTAATCGTCCCCGGCGCGGTCGTGCTCGTCGTCCCAGCCCTCCTCCACCCAGGATTCCAAAAAGATCCGGTCCGCCGTCAGAAGGGTCGGCGTTTCCCTGCCGTCCACGGGAAAGGAGATCCGCGCGGGGTAATAGCAGTGGAATCGCTCGCGGCAGCTCACCACGTGCGGCGTTTCGCCCAGCAGCCGCAGGTTGTATAATTCCAGCTCCCCGACCGGGAACACGCGCACGGGCTCCGGCGTTTCGCCCGGCGTATAGCCAAACAGCGTCACGGTCCCGGCGGCGAAGTCCCCGCGCAGGAACCAGAAGCGGCCCTCGCTCCACATCGGGTCGCCGAACATCACGTCCCGCGTTTTCGGAAAGGGCAAAAACACCCGCCCGGTCGCCAGCTCGTGAAAGCGCAGCGCGGAGCCCGGGTAGCCGCCGCGGTCCGCCCACTGCGGCGGATCGTAAAAATCGTTCGTGTCCGTGTGCGAAAAGGCAAACGCCGTCTGCCCCGGCACAAGCGCCAGGTACTTTCCGAACGCTTCCTCAAACCGTTTTACCATCGTGGACCCTCCTTGTTTTCATGAAGACGGGCTTCGCCCTGATGAAGACACTCGCTTTGCTCGTTTATGAAGACGGCGCCGCAGGCAGCGCCTGATGAAGCGAAGCCGCCCCTTCCCGGACTCTCTCATTTTCATTTCTTCATCAGCGCAGCGACTTCATTCCTTCATCAGCCCCGCAAGGGGCGACTTCATTCCACCATTAAAAAAACCGCCATACGGCGGTTTTTTTGATGGTGGAGACATGGGGACTTGAACCCAAGACCTCACGGATGTGAACCGTGCGCTCTAACCAGCTGAGCTATGCCTCCGAACAGTGACTCCATTATACTACCCGATTTTTGATTCGTCAAGAGGGAATTTTACTTTTTTCAAAATTTCTCGGTCCCGGGTGCGCCCGGAGGGGGAGCTTTTCTTTCGCCGGGCCGGCGATTTCTCCGTTTATTCCGAAAATCCTTCGATTGCGGTTGCGTCGGCGGGATTGCCGTGCTATAATCATTTAAGATAAAACAAAAACCCGCCTGTGCGGGAAAAAGGAGAGCGGCGATCCATGAAGACCTTTACCTGCCCCAACTGCGGGGGCGAGCTGCGCCCCGGCGGCGCGGGGACGCTGACGTGCGTCTACTGCGGCACGAGATCGTATATTTCCGACCGGGAAATGCGGGAATACGGGGCGTTCCGCGAGGCGATGCTGCTCTCCCTCGGGCAGGCGGCGAACGACGAATCGCGGCGACGGCTGGACCGCCTGTGGGACGGCGCCGAAGCCGTATCCCTGCCGCGAAGGACCGGCGGGCCGGTGAAGATCCGCTATCTGTTCCACGGGACGCAGGACGGCGTTGAGATCTACACGGCGCGGCGGAGCGCGGTGTTCGTGCTGCCCCCGGAGGGGGCGGACCGGTTTCTCGAAACGGCCTCGTCCCTCCGCTTCCCGGCGGCGGACGTGCAGGGGCTGGCGGCGTATTTCCCCACGGTCACAGGGCGGTTTGAGCTTGCGGACGGGCGCACGGCGCTGTCCGTGGCCAAGGCCGAGGGCGTGTTTCCGCTGTCGGCGTTCGGCAGCCTGCCCCCGGCGCACGCGGCGTGGATCGTCTCGCGGCTCGAAAACCTGTGCTGCGCGCTGGCGTTCAGCGATCTTTGCCACGGCGGGATCGGCACGGAATCGGCGTTCATCGACGCCGCCACGCACGAGGCGTTTCTGCTCGGCGGCTGGTGGAACGCGCGGTCTGCGTCCGGCGGCGGCAAGACGGATCTGCTTGCCTTGCGCAAAACGGCGGCGCGGGTGATGGGCGAGACCCTGCCGGACGCCCCTGCCGCGTTCCGGGATTTCATAAACGGGCCGCCGAAGGCGGACGCCTACGCCGATTTCGCGGCATGGGACAGGGTGATCGAGCAGGGCTTCGGCGGCAGGCGCTTCCGGACGCTCGACCTTTCACAGCTTAAAACGGATCAATAACGGGAGGGAACCTATGGGACACGGCAGTTACACCAGCGCCGACTGGGCGCGGCTGGCGGCGAGCAAGGGGATCACGAGCACGTCGCACGAAAAAAATCTGTTCAAGGCGCATAAGCTGGAGCCGGAATTCGACCCCCGCTTCATCGCCATGCGCCAATCGCGGGATTCGGAGCAGCACCCTGCCTCCACCCCGATCATTCTGGGGCTGGACGTGACCGGCTCCATGGGCTATCTCGCGGCAGAGATCGCCAGAAAAGGGCTTCACGAAACGATGATGAAGCTGTTCTCCGAAAAGCCGGTCCCGGACCCGCAGATCCTGTTCGCGGCGGTGGGCGACTGCACGGATAACGCGCCGCTGCAGGTCACGCAGTTCGAGTCCGATATCCGTATCGCGCAGCAGCTTCTGCGCCTGTGGCTGGAGGGCAACGGCGGCGACGACGCGGAGGATTACGAGCTGCTCTGGTATTTCGCGGCGTTCCACACGTCAGCCGACGCGTGGGAAAAGCACGGCAGAAAAGGCTTTCTGTTCACGATCGGGGACGCCGACTGCCACACGAGCCTTTCCCGGAGCGATATCTTCTCGATCTTCAACGAAAAATCGCCCAAGCTGAAAAGCGCTGCGCTGGCGGAGGCGGCGGGCGAAAAGTTCCACGTTTTCCACATCCATATTCAGGAGAAGCCGAACGAGCCCCTGCCGCGCAAGCTGAGCGCCATGCTGCCCGGGCGCGTGCTGCCCATCGAAAAGCGGCGGATCCAGTATCTGCCGGAGCTGATCGTCAGCGTGATGATGCTGGTCGCGGGCGTGCCGCGCGAACGGGTGGAGATCGCCTGGTCCGAGCCCGCCGCGCTGGTCGTGCGCCGCGCGCTGGACTATCTTGTGATCGAAACGGACGGCGAGGTGAGCCTTTGACCGCGCCCTTCATCGCCGCGGTGATCGGCGCCGCCTTCGGGGACGAGGGCAAGGGGCTGGCGACGGACCTGCTCTGCCGCCGGGCGCCCGGGGCGCTGGTCGTGCGGCATAACGGCGGCGCGCAGGCGGGGCACACGGTGGGGGACGGGGCAAGGCGCTTCGTCTTTCATCAGCTGTCCGCCGGGTCCTTTCGCGGGGCGGATACCTTTTGGGCAGGGTCCTTCCTGCCCGATCTTTATAAGCTGCCGGAGGAGCTTGCGGATTTTCGCGCCACAGCGGGCTTTTCGCCGCGCGTGTTTGCCGATCCCGCCGCCGGGATCACGCTGGTCGACGACGTGCTGCTGAACATGGCGCTGGAGACCTCGCGGGGCGAAAACCGGCACGGGAGCTGCGGCATGGGAATCAACGAGGCGAACGAACGCGGCAGGGCCGGGTTCCGGGTCACGCTCGGCATGATTTCCGGCATGACCGCCGCGTCCCTCACCGCGCTGCTTTCCCGCATCCGGCGGGACTACGCGCTGCCGAGGCTTTCTTCCTTTGGGCTTACGCCCGAAACGGCGGGCGAATACGGAACGCTGCTCACGGACCCCAACGTCCCGGCGCGCTATGCGGAGGGGGTCCTCCGGGGGCTGGAGGCGGTCCGGCTTGTCCCGGACCCCGACGCGTTCCTGCAACCCCGGCAAACCGTGATCTTCGAGGGGGCGCAGGGGCTGCTGCTGGACGCCGAAAACAAGACGAACGCGCCGCACGTCACCGCGTCGCGCACGGGGCTGACGAATCCGCTGCGGCTCTGCCGCGCGGCGGGGCGGTCCCTCGATCTCGCTTTGTACGTCGTGCGGTCCTACCTGACCCGACACGGGGCGGGTCCCCTGCCCGGGGAGACCGCGCCTTCGGCGCTCGGCGCGCTTTCGCCGGATGAAACGAACCGCGAAAATCCGTGGCAGGGGCGGCTGCGCTATGCAAGGCACACTTCCCCTGCGGGGCTGGCGGCGCCGATCCTGGCCGATCTCGGGCCTTGGGACGGCACCGCCGCCCTGTTCGTCACCCACCTGAACGAGACGCAGGGCCTTCTCCGCTTCGCGTCCGGCGACCTGCCGCCCGAGGCGCTGGTCCCGCACCCCGCGTTCGGGGGACGGCTTTCCTTCGTCGGCGCGTCGGCGTCAAGGACCGACGGGACGCTGCCGGTTCCCTTTGGCAGAGAATAAAAAATAAAAAATAATTCAAAAAACCGCTTTCGCGCTTGTAAAACGGGGCGGAGTCCTGTATAATGAGGAGTATAATCTTTAGTAACAGGAGGCTGTTATGAAAAAATCCTTCAAAAAAATCACGGCGCTGCTTCTCACGGTCCTGCTGGTGGGCGCTCTTTGCCTGCCCGCGATCGCGAAGCCGACCGAGTGGATCTCGCAGAGTCTCAGCGATATCCCGATCATAAGAATCTCCGGCGACGGTGAAAAGCTGATCGACGAGGACGGCAACAAGGTGTTCCATTACAAGGATATCGGGTCCGTGTTCAAGAACGACGATGACGACGGCGACGACAAGGAGACGTACCGTTCCATCGCCAACATCCTGAAGCCCTTCCTGATCCAGGGGCTGATGTTCAACAATTGGGACCCGTATTACGAGAACCTGCAGAAGGAGATCGGTGAGCTGTTCGAGCATTCCCTGCTGGATAAGAACGGCAACCCGCAGTACGGCACCGGGCTGCGCCCCGAGCGGATCGAAAAGATGGAGAATGTGCGCCATCACGATCAGGCTTGGAGGACCCCGGACGGCGTGAAGTACTACGTGCAGGACAGATATTGGTTCTACTACGACTGGCGGCTGGATCCCCTCGAGTCCGCTGCCGAACTCAAAGCCTACATTGACGACATCCTCGCCTCCACCGGCTGCGAGCAGGTGGGCATCATCGCAAGCTGCCTCGGCACGAACGTGGTCACGGCATATCTTGCCGTGTATCCCGAGCACGCGGCGGCGCACGTCCGCGGCGTCGCCTACGACGGCAGCGTGACCATGGGCGCCGAAATGCTCAGCGAAGCTATCAGCGGCAAATTCAATATCGACGCGGCCGCCATCAACCGGGCGCTGCGGGACTGCAACGCCATCGGCATGTTCAACGTGGATGAATTCGTGAACGTCACGCTCGATATGGTCGCCGACACGGGGCTTCTGGACAATATGCTCGCCATTCCGAAAAAACTGGTGTATTACCGCATCGTCAAGGGCGCGACCTCCGCGCTCGCGCTGTCCACCTTCTATACCTGGCCGAGCTACTGGGCGTGCGTCTCCCCCGAGGATTACGATACCGCCATGGAATACGTCTTCGGGCCGGAGGACAGCGAAAAGCGGACCGAATACGCCGGGCTGATCGCAAAGATCGAAAATTATAATACCGTCGTGCGCCAGCACGTCCCCGAGATCCTCACCGGCGCCGTCGAGAGCGGCGTGCATTTCGGCGTGATCTCGAAATACGGCTTCCAGACCCTGCCCATCTGTGAGACGAACTATCTGATCTCCGACCAGTTCGCGTCCGTCGGCCGTTCCTCCTTCGGCGCGACCACCGGCACGATCTACGAGGACCTGTCCGACGAGTATCTCGCCGCGCGCAGAGAAGCGGGCTTCGGCGACTATCTCTCCCCCGACGGGCAGATCGACGCTTCCACCTGCCTGTTCCCCGAAAGCACCTGGTTCATCAAGGGCTCCAGCCACTCCAACTGGTCCGACTGGGAGCTGCGCCTGCTGTACGATATCGCCTCCTCCAAGGAGCAGCTCACCGTGAAGGATTCCTGCTGGCCGTCCCGCTTCGTGGTGTATTCCTACACGAACCCCGATGAGGACAGCGACGGCGAGATCGAAGCCATGACGCCCGATAACTGCGATACCGAGAACTGGGAGGCGGACGACAGCGCCAAAAACGCCAACCCCTTCCAGAAGGTGATCAAGGCGATCAAGGCATGGTTCGGCTGGCTGCGCGCCCTGTTCGACAAGCTCTTTCGGAAATAAACGGCCGATCCGTCCGTTTGCCCGACCCGCCCGCCGCCTTGCCGACCGGGGACCCGGGAGCGGACGGCGATCCCTTCCGACGCACAGCCGCCGGGGCTCCGCAACGCGACGCGGCCCCGGCGGTTTTTCTTTGCCGTTCCCCGCGAAGAACGCCGAAAATTCGGTTCGGACGAAGAACGCCGAAAATTCGGTTCGTCCCCTTGACAAAGCGCGCGTCTTCGCGGTATAATGAGCTTTGGTCCGGCTTTGGGAAGAGAGCCGCGCCGATCGTTTCACAAGGAAGGCTGATACTATGAAAAAATGGATCGGGATCGTCGCCGCGGGGCTTGCCGTCACGTCGCTGTGCGGCTGCACCATGTTCCGCGGGCTGAACGCCGAGATCGATACCTTAACGCTTTCGCCTGCCATGGGCGGCGCCGCCGTCACGGACGTTGCCGCGCCCGCAAGCGCCGCGCCCACCACCGATGCGCCTACCACGGTCCCCACAACCGAAGCCACCACCGCGCCGACCACCGAGCCCACCACCGCCGCGCCCACGGATGGGCGTGTGTATCAGGGCACGACCGCAAAGGGCTATCCCATCTTCGTGCGCGACGGCGTGACCTACGTTGAAACACAGTACGGGGACGTGATCCTTGCGAACAAGACCTATACGCTGCCGGAGGACTACGGTCCCGGCGGGCTGACCCCGGAATGCGACGCGGCGTATGACGAGCTGAAGGCGGCTGCCGCCGCCGAGGGGCTTTCGCTCTGGATCGTGTCGGGCTACCGGTCCTATTCCACGCAGCAGGGGCTTTACGCCCGCTACTGCGCCCAGGACGGCGTCGCCGCGGCGGATACCTATTCCGCGCGGCCGGGGCATTCCGAGCACCAGACCGGCCTTGCCATCGACGTGAATTCCTTGGAGTACGACTTTGCCTTCACGCCCGAGGGGCAGTGGCTGGCGGCCCACGCGCACGAATACGGCTTCGTCATCCGCTACGCGCAGGATAAGCAGGATATCACCGGCTATATGTATGAGCCGTGGCACATCCGCTACCTCGGCAAGGGCCTCGCCGCCGAGGTCCACGCCAGCGGCCTGTGCCTCGAGGAATTTTTCGGCGTCACCTCCGTCTACGCGGACTGAGCAAAAAAGCAACGCCCTCCGGCTCCCGGGGGGCGTTTTGACCTGTCTGTGAAGGCTTACCGGAACAGCTTTTCGTACACGATGCCGAACACCTCGCGCAGCACGTAGGTCGGCAGCAGCACGACGGGGGAGGGCCCGTTCACGGCGTAGCAGTCGTAGCCGAGGTTCTTTGCCAGCATGGCGGCGCGGAACTGATGGAACTCGTTCGTAATGATCACAAGCGTCCCCGGCAGGCCCTGCGCCTCCACGATCGCCGCCGAAAACCTGAGGTTTTCATAGGTGGAGGTCGCCGCATCCTCCGTCAGCAGCCGCGCAGGGTCCACGCCCGCGTCCGTCAGCCACGTTTTCATGCACGCGGCCTCCGTGATCGGCTCGTCGTCCCCCTGCCCGCCGGAGAGGATCACCTTGACGTTCGGGTGCGCGTCAAGATAAGCCTTCGTCGCCTGTAAACGGCGATAGAGCATCAGGCTCGGCTGCCCGTCCTCCCGCACCTGACAGCCTAACAGCACGGCGGTTACGCGCTCTTCCGCGGCGGGCGGCGTGTTCGCGGCGGCGGAAACGACCTTGCCCACCAGCACGCCGGAAAGCGTCAGTCCCGAAAGCAGGCACACGGCAAACGCGGTGAGCAGCAGCTTCCCGCTTTTTTTGCCCCACGCCTGCTTCAGGCGGACCTTCAGGCGCGTTTGGAACAGCGTCGCCAGGAACGCCCCGCCGAACAGCAGCATCCCCGCGCCGTTGCCGATGTTCAGCACCCCGTAGATCGGCACCGGCAAAAAGAACCAGGACCACGACGCGCCGAACAGCAGCAGGAGCAGGAGCGTCAGGACCCGTTTGCCCCGTTCCTTCGGCAGCAGCCGGGAAATGTATGCGCGTTTCATGTTTCTCTCCCCCTTACGTTGCATGAACACAGTCTATCACGCCGGGTTGAAAAAAACAAGAAGATTAAACGGTTCTTAAGGATTTCACAACGTGATTTTCAATTCTTTTCGGATTTTTTTGCCGAAAAACGCGAAAAATCGAAAAAAAGGACTTAGGTCCCACCCGTTCCCATCCCGAACACGGTAGTTAAGCTCAACTGCGCCGAAAATACTTGGCGGGCAGCTGCCCGGGAAGATAGGTCGTCGCCGACACAAAGGAGCACACGGAAGTGTGCTCTGTTTTTTTTCCAGGGGCCAGGGACCAGGGGCCAGGGACCAGGGGCCAGGGATCAGGGGTCAGAGGTCAGGGACACAGAGGGCAGGAGCCGGGGACACTGCGACCCTACCGGCGGATTGGGACCCGGTCCCGTATTCCACGCGGGGCGTCGGGGACGCCGCCCCCTACAAAAAACCGCCGCCCGGCTCCGTCCCCCAACAGGCTCCTGCCTGTCGCTATATTAAAATCGCAGGTCCCGAAATTTTGTGTTTTGCATTCCGCATTTTGCGTGAATTCCCGTGCATCCGCGTCCCCGCCGCGCGCGGCGCAAAAAAGCGCTTGCATTCCGGCTTTGCATCGGTTATACTGAAAGCAGAATCAAATCAGGGAGGGATCATCATGAAAAAAACGACCGTCGCGGTTTTGGGTCCCAAGGCGCGCGCCGCCAGGGGACTCGGCCAGTACCTGTTTTATCTGCTGCAGTGGACGTGGGGCGCGCCCGTGAATGTGATCGGGGGCCTTGTGTACCTGCTGCTCTATCCCGTCTGCCGGCACGAGCATTTCGGCAACGCCTATATTTCCTATATCCCGTGGAAGCAGGGCGGGCTGAGCCTCGGGCTGTTCATCTTCATCGCCGAGGACCGCAATAAGCAGTGGACCTATAACACCCGCATCCACGAATACGGGCACACCATCCAGTGCCTGCTGCTGGGGCCGCTGTACTGGCTCGTCATTGCGATCCCCTCCGCCGTCTGGTGCAATTTCTTCGAGGGCTACCGCCGGAGGAACAACGTCTCCTATTATAAGCTCTACTGCGAAAGCTGGGCGAACAGGTGGGGCGAAAAGTGGAGCAACCTCAAGCGCCGCAACGACCCGTGAGGGCGACGCAGATATGTTCTCATCATACGCGCAGGCGCTTCCGGCTTTTTTGCCGGAGGCGCTTCTTTTTTCACGTTTTTCCGTCTGTGCCGCCGCGTTCGCCGAATATTCCGAAAACAAGCCGTTTGCGGTCTGAGCCGTTGACAAGGGTGCTGCGTCCAGATATAATTGCTTTGTCACGTTTTAAGAAAGGAAGGATTATCACAATGAAAACGATCAAAAAGGTGGTCGCCGTTTTTTGTCTTGTCGCGGTGGTTTTCTCCTGCTTCGGCGTTATGGCGTCGGCAGCGTCAACGAAGCTTCATTCCGGCAACAAATACGGTGGGACTTACGGCGCAACCGTCAAATGGACGGCGACAAAAACCGGCAGCAAAACAATCAAAACGACCTGTACGAAGGGAAAGCTTTATACGGGGATGTATACGCACAAAAGCGTATATGGCGCGTATGAATTGAAGATCTATGACGACGCCGGCAACCTGCTGACGCATAAGGACATTTATGATTCCAAAACCGGATCGATCACCTTCCACGCGGTCAAGGGCAAGACCTATACCATAAAGGCGTGGTTCTGGAGAGCGTCGACGACGGTGGAGTCCTATCTCCGGAAGGGGCACATGACGCTCAGCCCCTTTGAGCTGAAGGAAAGCTACGGGGAAAACAATTATTACGGCTTTAGCGATTCCCATTGGGCGAAGGAATACGGCTATCCTACCATAACGATCAGCTATTGACCGGTCGTTTTTCCGACATAAACAAAAGCGAAGGGGACAGTGGGCGCAAGCGCCTGCCGTCCCTGCTTTTTTATTGAAAATATAAGATGTCGCGCAAAAAACGACGGAAAACGCCGGTCCGTTTGCAGCGCGCCGAAAGCATTGTGAATATTTAAAAAAACAGTTGTTTATCCGTCTTGTGTATGATATAATACAAAAAAGCGCCCTGCGGGGTATTAAGGGGGAGCACGTATGACAGAGGTCCGAAAGACCGAGGACAGACGCGTCAAGCGCACGAAGAAGGCGCTGCGGGACTGTCTCTTCCGGCTGCTGGAAACGAAATCGGCGGATGAGATCACCGTGAAGGAGCTGACCTCCATGGCGGATATCAACCGCTCCACGTTCTATTTCTACTATAAGGATATCGACGATATGATCATGCAGATCCAGGATGAGATCTATTCCGTGTTCGAGCGGGACGTGATCATGACCGCGGAGTCCTTCGGCACGGCCGCGGACTTTGTGCAGTACCTGACGCGCTATCTGCGCTTCTGCAAGGATAACGAAAAGATCTGCAAATTCGTCATGTCCAACGACCCGAAAAACAACCTTGCCAAGCGTATCAAGGCGGCGCTGCTGAAGGCGATCCCGGATACAACGCGGATCTTCTCCGAAAAGGACCCGAAGCGCTATCTGACCGACTATGCCATCGCGGGCTTCTGGGAGCTGATCCTCGCGTGGATGTACGAGGGAATGATCATCCCGCCGGATGAAATGGCGGTCTTTCTGACGAATATCTATTTTTACGGCAGCCGCTACATCCTCAGCGGCAGAAAAGGAGAACTGTGATATGAACAAGGCCCTGAACGATTATATCGATGGCAAGCGCGGGCTGTTCCTGTCTGACCTCAGGCGGCTTGTGGAGATCAACAGCGTGCGCACGTCGGCCGCCCCCAGCATGCCGTTCGGCGAAGGCGGCGCGAAAGCCCTTGCCGAAGCGGAAAAAATCCTCACGGAGCACGGCTACGCGCCCGTCAATTATGAAAATTACGCGCTGGAGGCGGACCTCGGTCCCGCGCCGGATATGCTGCTGCTGGCGCATCTGGACGTGGTGCCGGAGGGAGACGACTGGACCTATGACCCCTATGCGATGACCGAGGAAGGGAATCTCGTTTACGGGCGCGGGACCACGGACGACAAGGGCCCCGCCGTGGCGGCGCTGCTTGCCATGGACGCCTGCAGGGCGGTGCTGGGCGCGCCGAAAACCGGCGTGCGTCTGGTGCTCGGCAGCGGGGAGGAGACCGGCAGCGAGGATATGGACCACTATTTCGCCCGCCGTCCCGCCCTGCGCTATACGCTGTCGCCGGACGCGTCCTTCCCGCTGATCAATCTGGAAAAAGGGCGCTTCGCGCCGGTCTTCCGCAAACACGCCGTTTCGGACGCGTTCATCCGCGTGCTGCGCATCGACGGCGGCGCCACGCAGAACATCGTGCCCGGCAAGGCCACCGCGCTGGTCTCGCACCTGAACGCCGAAAACGTGGCGAAGCTCGTCGGCGAGACGGCCGCCCGCCTCGGGGTGGAGGTCCGTCTGGAAAACCGGGGAGAGGACCTGTTCATCCTCGTCAAGGGCGTCACCGCCCACGCCAGCCAGCCGGAGCTGGGCGTCAACGCGCAGACCGCGCTGATCCGCATCCTGCTTGCCCTGCCGCTGAAAACCGACGCGGTGCGCGAGACGCTGGAGGGGCTTTCCCGCCTGATCCCGCACGGGGATACGAAGGGCGAGGCGCTGGGCGTGGAGATGCGCGACGAGGAAAGCGGCGCGCTGACCCTGAATTTCGGCGTGCTCTCCTACGACGGCGAGACCTTCACCGGCGGCATGGACTTGCGCCTGCCCCTCGCCGCGACGGAGGATAACGTGAAGGACCCGATCGCCGAAAAGCTGGCGTCCGTCGGCTTCCGGTATGAGGGCGACCCCGAAATGCGCCCGGTCCACTACGTGCCGCCCACGTCCAACCTTGTGAAGACCTGCCTTGCCGTCTATGAGGACCACACCGGCGAAAAGGGCGAGTGCCTTGCCATCGGCGGCGGCACCTACGTGCACGAGATCCCGGGCGGCGTCGCCTTCGGCGTGGAGTTCCCGGGCAGGGATTACCGCATCCACGGCGCGGACGAATACGCCGACGTGGACGAAATGCTGCTCACCGCGAAAATGTATGCCGACGTGATCGCGCGGCTTTGCTACTGATATGAAAAAACCGGAACTGCTGGCCCCGGCGGGCGACCTTGAGACCCTGCGCACCGCCCTGTATTTCGGGGCGGACGCGGTCTACGTCGGGGGGCCTTTTCTGCAGCTTCGCGCCGAAAAGGCGGGCTTTTCGATGGAGGCGCTTGCCGAAGCGGTCCGCCTGACCCACGCCGTCGGCAAAAAGCTTTACGTCACCGTGAACTGCTTCGCCGGAAACGGCGAGATCGAACAGGCGGGCCCCTACGCGAAGGAGCTGTCCGCTATCGGCGTTGACGCCGTGATCGTATCGGACCTCGGGCTCATCGCCGAAATCCGGGAGGTATGCCCGGACCTGCCGGTCCACGTTTCCACCCAGGCCAACGCTCTGAATTACGCCACAATCAACTGCTACGCAAAAATGGGCTGTACCCGTGTGGTGCTGGGGCGCGAAATGACGCTGGAAGGGATCGAAGCGCTGCGGGGGCGGATCGACCCGGCAACGGAACTGGAGACCTTCGTCCACGGCGCCATGTGCATGGCGTATTCGGGCCGCTGCCTGCTGTCCTCCTATTTCAACAACCGCTCGGGCAACCGGGGCGCGTGCACGCAGCCCTGCCGGTGGGAGTATTATCTGGTGGAAAAGCAGCGCGCCAACACCCTGATCCCGATCGTGGAGGCGGAGGGCGAAAGCGCCATCCTTTCGTCCACGGATCTGAACTGCATCTCCTTTCTCGACCGGCTGACGGACGCCGGGATCGCCTCGTTCAAGATCGAGGGCCGCATGAAGTCCCCGTATTACGTCGCCACCGTCGTGAACGCCTACCGCCGCCGCATGGACGGCACGGCCCCGCTCGAGGTCTGTCAGCGGGAGCTGGACGCCGCCTCGCACCGCCCCTATTCCACGGGCTTTTACTTCGGCGCGTGCAAAACGGACCCGAACAACGACGGGCGCTATCGCCAGACCTGCCGCTTTACGGGCGTGGTGCGTGAACGAACGGGAGCGGAGACCTACGTCGTCGAAATGCGCAACGCCTTCGCCGTCGGGGATACGCTCGAGATCCTGTCTCCCGGGAGCGTGGGCGCGTCCTTTGTCGTGACCTCCATCCGCGGTTCGGACGGCAGCCCGAAGGAAAAAGCGGACCTTGTGCAGGAGCCGGTGGAGATCGTTTGTCCCGTTGCGCTCGCCCCCGGGGATATTCTGCGAAAAAGAATGTAAATTTTCACTAAAATATTGACAAAATCCCGCGGATTCTCTATAATGAATATATGAATATTGAAAAGTGCGCCCTTTCCCGGCGCGCACAGTGAGGAGACTGCATATGTTTTTATTCATGCCCTTACCGCTGAAGATCTTCCTTTACGCCGTCATCGGCGCGGCAGTCGTTCTGGCGTGTTATTTTATCATCCGCGCGATCCGCAGAGCCCGCGTGCGCACGCTGGCAAAGGGGATTTCCGATAATATCGAGGATTTCTACGGCATGTTCGAGTCGCTGGAAACGGTCGCCGAAGGCAAGACCGACAAGCAGCGCGAGACCGTGTCCCGCTGGTATAAGGCCATCCGCGAAAGCAAGGATAACGGCAGCGGCTATAAAGAGCTGTTCGAGAAGCGCTTCGGCGATTATCTGCGTTGGGATAAGGACGAGAGTTGGCGCTATCGCGACGTGGCGAAGGTGCTTGTGCGCGCCGCCAGACTCGCAGGCATCGAGCGCGGCACCGAATGCTTTGTCGAAGGCAACGAGGTCACCGCGGAGCGGTACGTCCTGCCCGGCGACGGTATCATCTATTACGATAAGAAATATCAGGTGCTCGCCCCCTGCTGGACCTATGAGGAAGAGGTCGTGGACAAGGGCGTTATCCGCTGAATCCCCTGTGGACCCGGGACCCGCTGTGCGAAGTGGGTCCCTTTTTGGTTTTTTTGTTTTTTCTTTGCAGCAAAAAGCTGTTTTCGACCGTCTAACAAATGAAGGGCAGGTGATCGTATGACCGAGGAAGAAAGAAGCGCGCTGGCGCTTCGTATGCAGGCGGGGGACGCCGCGGCGTTCGGCGCGCTGTACGCAGAGCTGGCCGTGCCGCTCTATCGCTTTGCGCTGTCCTACCTCGGGCAGGCGGCGGACGCTGAGGATGCGGTCCAGGAGGCGTGTTTGTCCGCCTTCCGCAACCGCGGGAGCCTCAGAAAGGGGACGTCCTTTCAAAGCTGGCTGTTTGCGATCACCGCGAACCGCTGCCGGGATATCCTGCGCCAAAGGTCGCGCGTGACCCCCGTCGATCCGGACGACGGGGCGCTGGGACCTGCTTCGGACGCGCCCTTCGACGCGGACGCGGGCACGCTGCTGGACGTGCTGAACGAGACCGACCGGCAGATCGTCACGCTTTCGGTGCTTGGCGACTACACCGGGGAAGAGATCGGGGAAATGCTCGGCATGAAGCCCTCCACGGTCCGGTCGCGCCTTGCCCGCGCCCTGAAAAAATGCAGACAGGAATGGGAGGAGACAGCATGAAATCCGATTTTGAGTATGTGAAAAAGAAGCTGGAGGAGGCCCCGGCGGCGCTGCCGGCTTCCCTGCAGCCGGACGAGGTCGTCCGCCGCCTGCGGGAGGAGACCGCCGAAAACAGCGAGGCCCCGGAGGGAACCGGGACCAACGAACCGGAAACCAAACCGAAGAAAGGCGTGATCCGCCGCCTGCTGCCCCTTGTGGCGGTCGCGGCGGCTGTGGCGCTGCTGGTGGGGCTGCTGCCCCGCGTGACCCGCAATAAACCGGCGGATACGGACCGCGCCGCGCCCACCCTGACCGGCGGCGAGACCGAGGGCAAGGCCGCGCCGGCGGATTATTCCGCCGTGGCAAGGGTGCTCAAACGCAATAAAACGCGCTCCGACGTCATCAACGCCATTGACGATTTCTTCAGCGGCTGGGAGAGCGATAGCTACCTTTTGGTCGATGAGAAAGCGGCGGACAGCGCCGTGGCGAACGCCGAATCCGACACGCCCGCCGCGCCCGCCATCACCGGCGCTGCCGGCGGCGAAAAGGGCTATTCGGAGCTGAACACCGTGGAAAAGGACGTGGACGAGGCGGACGTGATCCGCACGGACGGCAGCTATATCTACGTGCTGAAGGACGCCGCGCCATCCCCGTATTATTGCGGCTTTTACGGCGCGTGGGATATGGCGGCGGAAACCGGCACCCGCGCCCAGACCTTCTCGATCGTGGACCCGAACGGCGGCAGCCCCGCCCTGCTGTCCTCCCTGCGCCTGACGCTGACGGAGGAAAACGCGACCGAGATCCTGCGGGAGCGCGGCTACGACGGCTTCTATCTCTGGGGCGACTACGCGATCCTCACGGGCAGCGAGACCGCCTTCACCTCCGGCGGCATGCGCTATGACGAGGAGGGGCAGTACTGGGATTTCTACGGCGACGTGAAGACCGAGCGCACCGCTCTGATTTCGATCTATGACCTGACGGATAAAAGCGCCCCCGCGCTCGTGCGCGACCTGTATTTCGACGGCGAGCTGCTCGAGACCCGCATCACGGGCGGACGCCTTCTCGCCGTCTCGCAGTGGGCGCCCTATCCCGAAACCGTGGTCTATGACGACGCGACCACCTTCATCCCCTGCGCAGGCGACAGGGACGAGCTGGTCCCCGCCGAAAACATCACCGTCGACAGCTCCGCCGAGGATGCCGGGGCGTTCGTCACCGTCTCCCTGCTGGACCTTTCGGATGTGTCCGCCGTCCCGCAGAGCGCTTCGGTGCTCGGCCGCGCGTGGAAGCTCTACTGCGCCAAAAACGCGGTTTACGTCTACGGCGGGCATTCCCGCTACCGTATGTTCTCCGCCGACTGGACCGAGATCCTGGACGTGCACAAGCTCGATATCAGCGGCAGCACGCCCCTCTACGTCGGCAAGGCCTCGTTCGAGAACGCGTCGGTGCTGACCGATTACGCCCTGAACGAGTATAACGGGTATCTGCGCCTTGCCCTGCATTTCCAAAAGGACTGGACGGACCGCAAAAACGTGGCGGTCGTGCTGAATCCCGATATGACCGAATGCGGCCGCAGCGAGCCCTTCGGCGAGGATGAGGATATCCGCAGCGTGCGCTACGACGGGGATATGCTCTACGTCGTCACGTTCCGGAATACCGACCCGCTGTTCGCGGTGGACCTGTCCGACCCCGCGCAGCCCGTGATCCGGGGCGAGGTCAAGCTGCCCGGCTATTCCGCCTATCTGCACCCGGTGGCGGGCTATATGGTGGGCGTGGGCTACGGCGGCACGGAAACCGGCGTCGACGGCTCCGCCAAGCTCAGCCTGTTCGACGTGTCGGACCCCGAAAATCCCAAAGAGCTCGATTCCGTCGTCCGCCCGGATACGTGGTTCATGACGGAGCATAAGGCGTTCGTCCCGGTGGGGGAGGACGGCTTCCTCGTGCTGTATAACTCCTATCTCTACGAAGCGCCCGAAACCGAGGAGCTGCCGGAGGAAACGGCCAAGCAGCACGGCGGCTGGAGCTACGTCAAGGTCGCCGACGGAAAGCTGGTCGAGGTCGCCTCCGCCGAGATCGATGACGCGGACCCCTGCCGCGCGCTGTATATCGGCGACGTCGTCTACTTCTACGTCCACGTTTGGGGACGGGGCGAATGGAAGGGGGACGAATACACGGAGACGCCCGACGCCTTCATTCTGACCGGCTATGATTTCGCCACGGGGCAGGCGCTCGGCAGCCTGACGCTCTAAGGCCGCCCCAACAATTGCACTTGCATTCTTGACCCGTTTGGTATATGATAAGGGGAGGAGAGCGATCCCTCCCCCTTTTTTATTGACTCGGAGGTGCCTGCATGACCCTGCCGCCCATTCGCGAACAACTGAAGAACGCCGACAAGGAGCCGGTCATCCTGCGTCTGCTTGCCGCGTGGTGCTTTGCCGCCTCCGTCGGCTTTTTGCTGGCGGGCAAACGCCTGTCCGAGCTTTCGGCTTATCGCGCGCAGGGGACGGCGCTGTTCCTGTGCTTGTTTGGCGGCAGCTTTCTGCTGTTCACGCTGGCAGGGATGCTTCTGAAGCCAAAGCTCGGCTTTCCCTCGCATCCCGTCGGGCTGCCGGTCTGCTTCAGCGTTTACAGCGCGCTGACGGCGCTTTATACCCGCGATTTTTATTACGCCCTGCCTCTCACGGCGCTTTGGGCGGTGCTCATCTGGTGGTATCGCCGCCGGGGGTATTTCCTCCCCGTCCGGCTGCGAAGCAAACGGAGCTTTCTGCTCTGCGCGGCGGCGCTGGGACTTGTCTTTCTGCTGCTCGTCGGCGGCATCGGCGTATTGCGGGTCGTGAATTTCCGCGCCCCGAATTATGACTTCGGCATCTTCGTGCAAAGCTTTTATTCCATGCGGCGCACCCTGCAGCCCGTGACCACGGTGGAGCGCGATATGGCGCTTTCCCACTTCGCGGTGCATTTCTCCCCGATCTTTTATCTGTTCCTGCCGGTGTTCGTGCTGTTCCCGTCGCCCGTCACGCTGCAGCTCGGGCAGGCGGCGGCTCTCGGCAGCGCGGTGATCCCGCTGCTGCTCATCTGCCGGGGGCGGGGCTTGTCCTATCGCCGCAGTCTGCTGCTCGGCTTTCTGCTGCTGTTCGCGCCCGCGACCTATATGGGCACGAACTACGATTTCCACGAAAACTGCTTCCTGCTGCCGCTGCTGCTCTGGGTCTTCTGGGCATACGAAAAGGACGCGTGGGGACGGCTGTTCTTCTTCTCGTTCCTCACCCTGCTCGTGAAGGAGGACGCGTTCATCTATCTCGTCTTCTTCGGGCTCTATATCCTGTTCGACCGCAAGAAGTATCTCGTCGGCGCGCTGCTCGCCGTGTTCGCCGGGCTCTATTTTGTCGGCGCGTTTATGTGGCTCTCCGCCCACGGGCAGGGCGTTATGACGGACCGCTACGCGAACTTCCTCGTCGGGGACGAGGGCCTGCTGATGGCGGTCAAAACCGTGCTCACGGACCCCGGTCACGCGCTGCTGCAGATCTTCCGGGACGACGCGGGGCAGCCGTTCAAAAAGCTGACGTTCCTGCTGCAGGTCTTTCTCCCGCTGGGGCTGCTGCCCTTCACGGTAAAGCACCCGAAGCGTCTGATGCTGCTGTTCCCGGCTCTGCTGATGAATCTGCTCACGGTCTACGTCTATCAGTATGATCTCGGCTTCCAGTATACCTTCGGCAGCATGGCGTTCCTCGTCTATCTTTCGGTCGTGAACGTTTCGGAGCGCCCGCCGGAGGCCTCCGCGCTGCAGCTTCGCGTCGCCGCCGTGCTGTGCGCGCTGACCGCCCTGTCCGTGCTGATCCCGAACGTGGGGGATTATCTCCGGCTCACGGCAGCCTCCGGCGCCGAAAACGCCGCGATCGAGGAGACCCTTGCCGCCATTCCCGCCGGGGACAGCGTCACGGCGTCCACCATGCTCATCCCGCGCCTTGCCGACCGGCGGACGCTGTATGAGGTCTTTTACCATCAGCTTTCCACCGAGACCCGCACCGACTGGCTGATCCTTGACTGCCGCTACGGCGATTACGAGCGCTTTTTGCTGCTTTACGAGAACTGGGGCTACGCGCTCGACAGGGAAGTGACCGTCGGCGACAGGCCGGTCCTGCTCGTGCTGCGTCTCGCCGCATAAACCGCATTTTGAATCCGCGCCGCCCGGCGCAAAGGAGGTCCCTATGAAAAAAATCACCGCTCTGCTTCTCTCTGCCCTGCTGCTTCTCACGCTGTCCGTGCCTGCCCTTGCCGCGCCCAACGGCAAGCTGACGGCGGGCGCCGCCCTCACCGCCGCCGACGCCAGACTTATCCTGCGCGCCGCCGTGGGGCTGGATACCCTCACCGCCGCCCAAAGCGAATCCGCGGATATCGATCTGGACGGCAAGGTCACAGCGTCCGACGCCCGCATCGCGCTGCGCGTCTCCGTGGGGCTGGATCTGCTCGCGCCGACCTACGTCACGGACGCCTACGCCGCCCTGCGCGGCGGGCACTTCTATGCCGTCATGCCCATGAACGAGGAGGGCATGGAGGGCGAAATGACCCTTGCCTTCACCGCGGATACCACCTATCTCAGGGCGAGCGTGATGATGGAAGGCATGAAGCTGACCCTGCCCATGCTCAAGCGCGGCGGCAAGACCTACCTCATGGAGGAGACCCACGCCTGCTACGCGCAGGTGACGGATGCGGACAAGCAGACCTTCAACGAGTTCGGGCTGGATCTGGACGAGTTCTTTGACGAGGTCGTCGATTTTTCCGAGATGCCCGCCCTCTCCTATGCCTCCGGCAGAAGCGAGGAGCTGTTCCACGGCGAACGCTGCGTGTGCTACGCCTTCCCGCAGTCCTCCGGCACCATGCTGATCTATATGAAGGGCCGCCAGCTCCGGGGCTTCAAGGAGACCGACGCCGCCGGAAACGTGACGATGGACGCCGCCTTCTCCGCCTTCTCCATCGCCGTCCCCGCCGCCTGCACCGCCGTCCCCGCGTCCTATGAGGCCCTCGACTCCGCCGAGGACCTGTTCATGATCCTCATGCTCTCCGGCGTGCAGAAATAAGCGCATAAAACGCAGCTCGTCCGACGGCGGAAAGCCCCCGTGAATCCCTGCGCGGACCCTCCGCGCGGAGCCCCTGCAAAAATCCCCCGCTGACCCTTGCGGTATATCTCCGATGTAAGCCCCACGCCCCGCCACCGCGGGGCGTGGATTCGTTTTTATCCGCTCCATTTTTTGCGTTTATCCCTGAAAAAAGCGCTTTTGTTCACACTTGGTTGAAATGTGCTTATTTTTTGTGGTATTGTGATTATACATACCTGCATTCAATTCATAGGAGGAAGAATATGAAACGAACGGTCAAAACCCTGCTGCTCTCGGCACTTTGTATCTGCATGCTTTTGGCAGCAATGCCGAATCTCGGTTCGCCTGTTTCAGCTGCAGAAATCGTGGATTCCGGCTATTGCGGCGGCGAAGGCGACGGCACAAACCTCACGTGGACCCTCGATTCCGACGGCCTGCTCACCATCAGCGGCACGGGGAAGATGGCGGCTTATTCCTTTTATATCACCGCGCCGTGGGGAGGGTCCGGTGCTAATTGCGACAGAATTAAAACCGTCGTCATCGAACCCGGCGTGACGAGCATCGGGTCTTACGCGTTTTCCTACTGCACGAGCCTTGTGTCCGTCACGATCCCGGACAGCGTGACGAGCATCGGGAGATACGCGTTTGACTACTGCAAGAGACTGACCGGCGTTTACATTACCGATCTTGCCGCGTGGTGCGGGATTTCGTTTGCGGATAATGACGCGCAGCCGCTCTATTACGCGCACAATCTCTATATTAACGGCGAACTTGCCGAGAATATCACGATCCCGGACAGCGTGACGAGCATCGGGTCTTTCGCGTTTCGTGGCTGCACGAGCCTGACTTCAATCACGATCCCGGACAGCGTGACGAGCATCGGGGAATGCGCGTTTGACTACTGCACGAGCCTGACCTCGATCACGATCCCGGAC
>CACZGD010000011.1 GCA_902780565.1 Oscillospiraceae bacterium | reverse complement strand
TTCCGCGAATCCGGATCTCCGGATCCATTACGGCGATATCGAGATCTATGATATTCTGTTCTTTGAGAGCAGGCTGGATCTTGATCTGTATCTTGAACTGACAGAGAATGCGTCCACGACGGATATCCTGACCGCGAAGGCGCAGACGGTGCAGGCGAAGATGCAGATCTCCGGCAACACCGTTTCCGTAAACGCTCTGCTGCCGAACGAGACGGACGGCTCCTATCGCTGGGCGCCCAAGGCGATCAGCCTTGTGCGGCAGACGGCAAACGGCGACGGGACCGTGACGGAGACCGTGATCGAAACGAAACCCGTTTCGGCGGACGTGACGGACGAGATCGACGAGAGCTTCACTGTGGAGGATCCGTCTGCGGTTTATACCGTGAAGGTCGACTTCGAGCTGCAGCTCCTCGGCGCTTCCACGGCGGATCACTTCACCGTCAGCGAAGAGGAGACCGCCGCGTTGCTGACCGCTATGCCCGAGCTTATTTCCGATCAGTTGAAGCTGGATGAGATGGAGGAGGCGCTCATCGCGCTTGCGAACTACTTCGCCTATGATCTGCGCGCGGGGCTTGTCCATCGCGACGAGCGGCATTACGACTGTCCGCTGCGGCCCCGTGATGTCGCGCAGTATCCCTGGTATGACGAATACCCGGATATCATCTGCACCAACACGGCGGACTACCCGACCTGGACGGCTTATTTCGATCAGAACAAGATCTTTGAGGTCGTCGGCAGCGGCGAGAATCTCTCTGTCCTCGGCATGATCGCCAGGGAACTCGGCGACGCAAAGGTGAGCGAGATCATGGCAGCGCTGCCCGAGGTCCTGCCCGGGAACGTGTTCAACAGCCTCGACGAAAACTACCGCATGGGGCATTACGGCTACGAGACCGGCGCGCTGGATGAAATGCGCGCGTTCCTCGCGGACTTTGCGGCCTCCGCCGTCGGCGCGAACGACCGCGAAAAGCTGGCGGGCATGCTGACGTGGCTGTCCGGCTCCTTTGATACGCTCGTCAGGCAGATTAAGGCGTACGGCGACAGCCTGCATGACCCGAACGTTTCCGTTTCCGGCTATTCCGCCAAGCTCACGGATCCGCTGGTCCGGGTCCTTATCGCGAAGAATTTCCCCTCCTCGACGCTGTATAACAGAACGGATAACCTTTCCGTCATGATCGAGCGGATCGGCGCCGTCGTGGACGCGGACGCGAAGCTCACAACGGGCGAAGCCCTGATTGCGAACGCGTTCCATGACGCGGGTGTGATCCTGCCGCTGCTCAATTACAAGGACCTTGCCAATACGACGGCGCTGCTCTCCACGTATTTTGACGGGACGGCGCTGCCCGACGGCGTCTTCAACACCGGCACGCTTGCTTCCTGCTACGCCGAGACCACCTACGACGGTCTGATCGAATATGTTCTTGACGGCGGCGTCAACGACGAATCGAACCCGACCGGGTATCAGACCGCCCTGCCCGTCGCGCTGGCTGCGCCCGTGAAGACCGGCTATCGGTTCGACGGTTGGTTCCTGACGCCGGACCTCGCGCCCGAAAGCCTCGTCACGACGACAGAGGGCTTCACCGGCGACGTGACCCTTTACGCGAAGTGGACCGTGAATACGCACACGATCACCTTTATTTCCCGCGGCGAAACCGTGGAGACCCTAACATTCAACTACGGCGAGCAGACCCGCGCAACGGCTCAGCTCAACGCGCCGGAGGGCATGACGCTCAAATACTGGTATGAGACCCGCGACGACGTGCCGTTTGCGTTCGGCCTGATGCCGGACCGCGATATCGTGCTGACGGCGCAGTACGGGTATATTACGCTGGACGACTTCCTGTATGAGGACGGCGTCTATCATTGGAATAACGCCGCAAGCAATCACATCCGCCTGATCATCGACCGCGACTGCACGGTGGACTTCGGCGGCGTTACGCTGACAAATATCGACGATCTTGCTGCCATCCTTGTGAAGAATGGGGCGAAGGTCACGATCCGCAACGCCGTGATCGTCCCGTCCGACGATACGGAAACGGCGGACGAGAACTGCTCGTTGCTGATCACTGAAAAATCCAAGGTCACGCTGGAGGACTGTCAGATCCAGAGCGCGGCGAACGAAAACGACTGGGGCGAGCCCTATACCGTATCCAGCGCCGTGCGCATCGATTCCGGTGAGCTGAACATCGTCCGCAGCGTTCTGTCCGGCCTTTATGCCGTGAATAACGTGATGGGCGACAGCGCGCCCACGCAGCCGGTTATCACCTATACCGATTCCGTCCTGCTCGGCGTCATCGCGCCGTTTGCGGATACCTACCGCGTTACCGCGGAGAATACCGTGTCGGTCGCGCTTCCCGAGCTGATCCCGGATGAAGCGGCGGCTGCCGCGGCAGCCGAACGGCTGCTCGTCGCAGCGCCCGTCTTTAACGCCGATGACTTTACTTACGCTTACGATCCGGACGCGGATTCTCTCACCGTGACCGCCGCGCAGCCCGAAGCGTTAGTGCTGCCGGATGGCACGTCGTTTGCGTACGTCCCCGCCGCGCTGATCGCGGACGGCAAAACGTATCCGATCGCAGCCGGTGAAGCCGTCGTCCCGGATTTCCTGCCCGGCACGCACGCCCTGAAGGTCACTTACGTCCTGCAGGTCGCGCTCTCAGAAGCGCTTGCCGCGCAGATCTGTGATCTGGACGATACGCTCTGCACGACCGTGACGGCGGAGATCGCGGCGATGGACGATGTGATCGAGGTCGAATTCTCCAATATGCTCCATCAGTGGAACGAGAAGAAGGATCAGATCATGGAGAAATTCTACCGGGAATCCGATCAGTTCCTCGGCAACTCCTATCTGACTTCCGTCCTGCAGCGCATCCGTGACGCGCTTGACATTCTGGTCGGCAAGAACGGCGAGAAGGGGCTTGTGGAAAAGGTCGGCGATATGGTCGCCGATTACAAGCGCAACACCACGGACGCCGAAAAGCTGAAGTGGATGCTGGAAAACAAGACCTCGCTGATCGGGCTTACGCAGAACATTGACCGCAACGTCGATCACATCCGTGAGGACTGCGAGCTGATCAACGGTCTGGCGATGGCATTCTACGGAACGGATTACACGCAGAAGCTGGAAATGGTCTATACCATTGCGGATTACTCGAACGCTCTTCGTCTGAAGGCGGAGCGTCTGCCGTCCGTCCTCGGCGCTGCTTATGCTGCCGCGGAGGATCCGGACGCCTTCGTTGCAGCCGCGCTGATTTCGCCCGCCGCGTTCACCGGCAATAAGGCCGTGAAAGGGACCGTGGATCTCGGCGACTTCCTTGAAAAGACGATCGACGTCGATAAGGTCGATCCCGTCGTCGAGCTGCCCGGCGAGCTTGTCGTGCTGCAGGGCAAGACCCTGTCCGACGTGGAGCTGCCGGAGGGCTTCAGCTGGGAGAACGGTGAAACCGTCCTCTCCGACGCCGGCGAGCAGACCTTTACGGCGATCTACACGCCCGAAAACACCGATAAGTATAACGTCAAGACTTACGAGCTGACCGTCACGGTCCTCACGCCCGCGGAATACTGCGCGCGCTTCGGTCATGACTATGAGGTCTCCCGCACCGAGCCCACCTGCACCGAGGACGGTCTTGTGCGCAGCGTCTGCCGGATCTGCGGCGACGTGGTGGAGGAGATCCTGCCCGCGTTCGGTCACACCCGGAACGCGCCCGTGTGGACCTGGGAGGACCTTGCCGTCGCCACGGCTTCCTTCACCTGTGAGACCTGCGGCGAAACGGTCGCCCTGACCGCCGATATCGGCAGCGTCGTCACGCGTGAGCCTACCTGCGCTGTCGACGGGGAAACGCTTTACACCGCCGTCGTCGAGCTGGAGGGGCAGGCTTATAAGACCACCCGCACCGAGCCGATCGCCGCCCTCGGCCATACCTTCGGCGAACCCGTCTGGGGCTGGAACGGCACCGCGAGCGCCGTCGCGATCTTCACCTGCGCCGCCTGCGGCGAGGTCGTGAATATCTATGCCGACGGGGCGGCGGTCGTGAAAACGGTCGACGTGGAGCCGACCACGGTTTCCGCCGGTTCCGCGACCTACACCGCGACCGTGACCTTTGCAGGCAAGACCTACACGAACAGCGTCACCGGCGAGCTGCCTGTCGTCAAGGAATGCCTGCTCTGCGGCAAGATCCACACCGGCTTCCTCGGCGATATCGTGAAGATGTTCCACAATATTCTTTACGTCCTGATGCGCATCTTCGGCATTCAGACCGAAGCCTATCCCGTGCATCGCTGATTTTATCCCGGGACCGCGTCTGCGGTCCTGGTTTTTATGCGTGAAAAGATATTTTTTTGTAAAAAACTGGACTTTCCCGTCAAGCCATGATAAAATAAAATAAAAAGCAAAGGAGAAGAAACAATGAAATATTGTGCTACTTGCGGACAGACCGTTCCTGACGGCTCCGCGCTTTGCCCCGTTTGCGGTTCCGTTGACCTGAAGGACGTGCCTGCCGCGCCGGTTTATAATCCTGCGCAGCCTTCGGACAATCAGGCATATACGTCTCCTGCGGGGGATGTGCCGCCCTCAAATTATTACGCGCAGGCGCCTGTCATGGATAACGCTTACCAGACGCCCGTTTCACCCGATCCGAACGGCGCGTATCAGAATCCCGGCTATTACGGCGCGGCTCCCGCCATGAACGGTCAACCCGCTCCCGCCCCGAAAAAGAGCAAGACCGCGCTTCTGATCGCGATCCCCGTCGCCGTGATCCTGATCGGCGTTATCGTTGCGGTCGTTCTTCTTGCCGGCGGCGGAAAGAGCTTTACGGTCGGCGAGGTCAAAGACGGCGTTTATACCAATGAATGGGCGGACCTGCAGTTCAGACTCGGCACCGAATGGACGCGCGACAGCGGAAGTGAGTTCTCCAACGAGGAGAATATCGTCTGCGGCTTCAGCGCGGAGAAAGGTCTGATGGATCGTGTCGCGATCCTGTTTACGGACGGCGCGAGTATTTCCGGTATGTCCGAAAACGAAATTCTTGACGCCTACATGAAAGGCATTTCGGAGAGCTTCGGCGAGGTGGATTTCCTTGGGCAGACTGAGGAGAGCGCGGTCACAACTCTGAAGATCGCAGGGAGGGATTATAAGACGAAGAGCGTCAGCGTGTCTTTCGGCTTCGTCAGCATGTCTATCTCGATCGCCGTCAGAAAGCAGAACGGTCACGCGATCATGATCATTACCATGGGCGGCACCGAGTCCGGCAACCGCAGCGTGATGCAGAGCTTCACGACGGTTCAGTAACGCCGCAACGCAAATCGTATACGGCTCTCCGTTTCGGAGAGCCGTATATTTATAAAAAGAACGGGACCGCCTGGACGATCCCGTTTTTGTTTATACGTCGCTGCGGCATATCGCCGCGAAGGGCTTATTCCGCCTTGCCGACGGAGCCGAACAGCTCCATCTTTTCCTTCACGGTCGCCTTGATGGCTTCCACGCCGGGAGCGAGAAGCTTTCTGGGGTCGAAGCCCTTGCCGATCAGGTCCTTGCCCTCTTCGATATACTTTCTGGTGGCCTCCTGGAAGGCAAGCTGGCACTCGGTGTTGACGTTGATCTTGGAAACGCCGAGGGAGATGGCCTTGCGGATCATATCCGCCGGGATGCCCGTGCCGCCGTGCAGAACGAGGGGCATTTCGCCGGTCTTCTGCTGAATGGCGTCCAGCACGTCGAAGCGCAGGCCCGCCCAGTTCGCGGGATATTTGCCGTGGATGTTGCCGATCCCGGCCGCCAGCATATCGACGCCGAGGTCCGCAATGCGCTTGCACTCGTCGGGGTCCGCGACCTCGCCGCCGCCGATCACGCCGTCCTCTTCGCCGCCGATCGCGCCGACCTCCGCCTCCACGCTGATACCGCGGGAATGCGCCTCGCGGATCACGTCGGTGGTCTTCTCCACGTTTTCCTCAATGCCGTAGTGGCTTCCGTCGAACATCACGGAGCTGAAGCCCGCGTCCATGGCCTTGTAGGCGCCTTCATAGGTGCCGTGGTCCAGATGCAGGGCGACGGGAACGGTGATGTTCAGGGTCTTCATCATGGCCTTCACCATATCGGCGACGGTATTGAAGCCGCACATATATTTCCCCGCGCCTTCGCTCACGCCGAGAATCACGGGGCTTCTGAGCTCCTCGGCGGTCAGCAGGACAGCTTTGGTCCACTCAAGATTGTTGATGTTGAACTGGCCGACCGCGTATTTCCCGGACTTGGCCTTCTGAAGCATTTCTTTTGCAGAAACTAACATAGTATTTCCTCCATATTAAAATTACATTTCTATTATAATGAATTTTATCAAAAAATCAACCGTTATTTCCAAAAAGCGCCGGGAACGCGGCAAAAAAACAGTCGCCGTGAAAAAGACTTGACAAACGACCGGATTTTTGATTTAATGAAAGCAAATCAGCAAAACGCCGTATGCACTACACATACGGCGTTTTCAAAGGACGAAGAAAAGGAGGGGGACCGCCCGTGTTCGGCTTTGCCGTGATCGACGCTTCGCGCCTGACCCAGGCGCAGCGGGATCGCTACCGTCAGGTCTATTGCGGGATCTGCCGCGAGATCGGAAAAGTCGGGCGGCGGCTCGAGCGGATCGCGCTTTCAAACGATCTTGTGCTGCTGGCGCTCGTCAAGGCGGACGTTGCGGGGGAGTCCCTGCAAACGCGCCGGGTTCGCTGTGAGCGGCATCCATTCCGCCGCAGACCGGTCCTCACCGGGCGTGCGGTGCGCTATGCCGCCGAAATGAATATCCTCCTGTCCTACTATCATTTTCTGGACGATCTGGCGGACGACGGCACGCTTTCCTCGTCGATCCTCAGCCGTCTGTTCCGGCGCGATTCAGAAAAACTGAAAAAGCGTTATCTGCAGCTTGCCGCGCATATGGAGCAGTGCCTGGCAGCGATCACGGCGGCGGAAAAGCGGGACGAGACCGATCCCGAGGTTCCCGCGAACGCCTTCGGCGCCCTGCTCGGCGCCGTTTTTGTGCAGGAACCGGCAGGGGAGGCGGCTCCGTCGGAAGAAACGCACAAAAAGCTCTATGCTTTCGGTTTTTTGCTCGGCAAGGCGATCTATCTGATGGACGCCGCGGCGGATATTCAGGCAGACTTAAGGAAAGGCTCGTATAATCCGTTTATCAGAAGTTCACCTGACCACCGGACGCGCCTGCTTGAGCTTGTGCTGGCGCAGTGCCTGCAGGCGTATCGCGCGCTGGAGCCGCAAACAGACCGGGAGATCGTCGAAAACGTCCTGCTCTCCGGGATCTGGACGGCGTATGACCGCAAAACGGCAGGGAAGCGGCAGGAAAAGGAAGGGAGACGGCAAACGTGAACGATCCTTATCAGATCCTCGGCGTCGAGCGCGGCGCGAGCGAGGAAGAGGTCACCAAAGCATACCGCAAGCTTGCGAAAAAGTATCACCCGGATCTGAACCCCGGGGACGAGCAGGCAGCGAAAAAAATGAGCGAGATCAACGCCGCCTACGATCAGATCAAAAGCGGCAAGGCGGACGCGTCGCCCTTCACATCGACCGGGACCTCCGGCTCCTACACGAACGGGCAGTATACCTATACCTACGCCGATATCTTTGAGGAGCTGTTCCGGCGTTATGCCGGGCAGTCCGGACAAACGGGGCAGACCGGACAGACCGGCGGCTCCTATTCGCAGGTCTTTGCCCGCGCGCGTAGCCTGATCGAAAACGGGCAGTATCACGCCGCCATCTCCGTGTTGAGCTCCATGCCGGAGCGCAACGCTTATTGGTATTATCTGTATGCCGTCGCCAATTACGGCGCGGGAAATATGGCGGACGCCTATGAAGCGGCGTCGAAGGCTGCCGATGAGGAACCGGGTAACGCCGAATATTCCGCCCTGCGCGACCGTTTGGAGGATCTGCGTTATTCCTATCACCGCGAAAGCTACGATTACGGACGGCAGTCGTCCGGCGGGTTTTCGTGCCTGCGCAGCGCGATCCTTACGTTCTTACTGAATCTGTTCTGCTGCGGCTGTCCGTATTGCTGAGGAGGGGAGAATCTCACCATGCTGGAAAAGCTCCGCCGGTTCATGTCCGGCAGATACGGGTATGACCAACTGACCCGTTTCCTGTTTATTCTGTCCATTGTTTTCTGGGTCCTTGCGGGCATGTTCCGCTTTACGCGCATGACGCCCCTTTACCGGATCTATCTGGTGTTCGCCGCGCTGAACACGATCCTGTACGTCTTGGCGTTTTATCGGATGTTTTCGCGCAATATCGAGCGGCGCACGCTGGAGAACGAGCGGTATCTGCAGCTTCGCAGCCGCATCTATCCCAAATGGAAGAATTTCGCCGGTCTTCATTTTGATCGGGAGTACCTTTATAAAAAGTGCCCGCATTGCTCCACGCGCCTTCGCCTGAGAAGGATCCGCGGCAAGCACAAAACAAAGTGCCCGAAGTGCGGCACGAAGTTTTCTGTGCGCGTGTTTTGGGGCGACCGCTGATCGCCGCTTCATGTTCAAAACAAAGCGCTCCTCCCGACGAAACGGGAGGAGCGCTTTGTTTACCGGCGCAGCATGTTTTCGATAAAGATGCCGTAGCCGCATTTCGGGTCGTTGACGAACACGTGCGTCACCGCGCCGATCAGCCTGCCATCCTGAATGACAGGCGCGCCGGACATTCCCTGCACAATGCCGCCGGTCACGGCAAGCAGCGCTTCGTCCGTCACTTTGACGATCATGTTTTTCGTTGCGCCTTTCCGGTCGCAGATGCGCGTGATCTGCGCGTCATACAGCGCTTTCCCGTCGTTTGAAACGGTACACAGGATCTGCGCCGGACCGGTGTGGATCTCGCCCGCGAACGCGGTCTCGTAAACGATCGGCTCGCCCTCTGAAACGGAGGTCGTCCCGTAGATCCCGTCGTCGGCGTTCGTATCAACGTCGCCGAGCGTCAGGTCGCCGATCGTGCCGCCGATCTCGCCCGGCGCCCCGATCTCGCCCTTGACCACGTAGGTGAAGGAGGCGTCCGTGATCACGCCGTCGGAGATCGTCAGGATTCCGCCCGTGTCCGCGTCATAGATCCCGTGCCCCAGCGCCGCGATCGTGCCCGTTTCGGGGTCGGTATAGGTCAGCGTGCCGATCCCCGCCGCCGAATCACGCACCCACAGGCCGCTTTTGTATTCGCCTGTCGCGTCGCTGATCCGCGGCGTCAGCGTCACGCTGCCGGTCTCGTCCCCGCGTTCATAGGTCAGGTCCAGCGGCCTTCCTTCGCTTTCCGCGATCAGACGGGAAAAGGATGCGCCGTCCTTTACGTCCGCGCCGTCCGCCGTTTTCAGCAGATCCCCCTTTTGCAGACCGGCCTCCTGCGCCGGGGAGACGTCCTGCCCGCCGGACGCGAACGCGTCCGTCCCGACCACCAGCACGCCCCGTGTTTTCAGCCGGATCCCGACCAGCTCTCCGCCCACGATCACGCTTTTGCGCTCCCTGTTTGCCGCCGCCGAAACGGCAAGCGCCGTCAGCGTTACGCTGACGCCTGTGAAAAGCAACAGCAGGGTCGTGAGCAGCGCGGTCCATTTCCAGATTTTTTTCAATTGATCACCTCCGCATTTATTTTGCCCCGGCGTTTGTTTCTTAGACGAGACAAGAATCGTCAAAACAGGAAAAAGCACTTGATTACGGTTTTTCTTTGTGATACAATTTATTACAGCGCATCAGACGCGGCGCGCATGTTTATAAAGCCTGCGCCGTGTTTATGAAGCTTATTTTAAATTTTTTTATGGAGGAAGATACCCATGTCCAACAAAATCATGGTCGAGACCAGCGCGAGACACGTTCACGTCACAAAGGAGGACCTTGCCGTCCTGTTCGGTGAGGGCTATCAGCTCACGAAGAAGAAGGATCTCTCCCAGCCCGGGCAGTTTGCCTGTGAGGAGCGCGTTGCCGTGATCGGTCCCAAGTCGCAGTTCCCGGCCGTTTCCATTCTCGGTCCCGAAAGAAAGCAGACGCAGGTGGAGATTTCCGCGTCCGACGCAAGAGCCATCGGCGTGACCGCGCCCGTGCGCGAGTCCGGCGACCTCAAGGATTCCGGCGCCTGCAAGATCGTCGGCCCCAAGGGCGAGATCGAGATCTCCGAGGGCGTGATCATTGCGAAGCGTCACATCCACATGACCCCTGCGGACGCTGCCGAATACGGCTGCAAGGACAAGGATATCGTTTCCGTGAAGATCGACTCTCCCGAACGCAGCCTGATCTTCGGCGATGTCGTCGTCCGTGTTTCCGACTCCTACGCGCTTGCCATGCACATCGATACGGATGAATCCAACGCGGTCCTCGGCGGCCGTGAGGTCTGGGGCGAGATCGTGAAATAACAGCCGCAAGCCGCCGTTTGCGCATATTCCACCCGTCGGAAAACAACAGGATCGGGCATAGCCCGCAATCTATACGGAAAGGCGCCTTTCTGAGGCGCTTTTCTTTTTTCGGAACAGTGTCAAAAAAATCCTTTTTTCTTCAAATTTCCTATAGACTATTGATAAAGAATGTGATACAATTAACAATGTATAGGTATGGGAGGGGGATATTATGCCCTTTCGTACCGAGAAACCCACGAGAACCAGAATGGAGGAACAAATCAGCTATGGTCAAAAAGATCAGCAAAATTCCCTTTACCGAGACGCCGGAGCAGGCGAAGGCGCTGGAAGAAGCCATCGCCGCCGCGAACGGCGACAAGAACCGTCTGATGGCGGTCATGCAGGACGCGCAGGGGATCTACGGCTATCTGCCTTATGAGGTGCAGGTCCGCATTGCGGAAGGTCTGGACGTCCCGGTCGAGAAGGTTTACGGCGTCGCCACCTTCTACGCGCAGTTCGCGCTCTCCCCGAAGGGAAAGTATAACGTCTCCGTGTGCCTCGGCACCGCGTGCTACGTCAAGGGCAGCCAGCAGGTGCTGGACGAGCTTGTCAAGGAGCTCGGCATCGATCCCGGCGAGTGCACGCTCGATACCAAATTCAGCCTGGAAGCCTGCCGCTGCATCGGCGCCTGCGGTCTTGCCCCCGTCATGATGATCAACGACGACGTTTACGGCAAGCTGGAGCCCAGCCAGATCAAGGGCATCCTTGAGAAATACGCCTGATCGGCGGAGGAACCGTTTTCGATGAAGATCCGAGAAATCAAAGAGCTGCTGGACGCTGAGGTCGTCTGCGGCGAGGACGCCCTTGAAACAGATGTGCATTCCGCCTGCGGCAGCGATATGATGAGCGACGTGCTTGCGTACGTCAAGGATCAGGCGGTCCTGCTCACGGGACTTGTCAATTCCCAGGTCATTCGCACTGCTGCGATGATGGATATGGTTTGCGTCGTATTCGTTCGTTCCAAGGTCCCCACGCCCGAGATGATCGAGCTGGCAGAAGAGAGCTCCATTGCGCTTCTTGCGTCCGGCAAACGGATGTATGAAGCCTGCGGCACGCTCTACTACCATGGACTTGGCGGTGCAAAGCATGAGTGACAAACTGAATTTCCATTTCGACGTGGACGGCGAAAACTTCGTTTCCGCGGGGCAGGCCAGCGTGCAGGTCAAAAAGAACCTGCGCGAGCTCGGGCTCCCGCCGGAGGTGATCCGCCGCGTGTCCATCGCCATGTATGAGGGCGAGATCAATATGGTCATCCACGCGAACGGCGGCTTCGCCGACGTGGACGTCTATGAGGATAAGATCGTGATTACGCTGGACGACAAGGGCCCCGGCATCAAGGATATCGCGCTTGCGATGCAGGAGGGGTATTCCACCGCTTCTGATCAGGTGCGCAGCCTTGGATTCGGCGCCGGAATGGGTCTGCCGAACATGAAGCGGTATACCGACGACATGCAGATCGATACCCGCGTCGGCGTCGGCACGAAGATCACGATGACGATCAGATTATGAACGAATACAGGCATTCCGTCGTTCTGGATAAAGAGAAATGTACGGGCTGCACCTCCTGCGTGCGCCGCTGTCCCACCGAAGCGATCCGCATTGTGGAGGGTAAGGCGCATATCGATCCCGACCGCTGCATCGACTGCGGCGAGTGCATCCGCACCTGCGAAAACAACGCGAAAAAGGCGATGTGCTCCAAGTTTGAGCACTATACCCACCATAAGTGGAAGATCGCCCTGCCCGCGCCGACGCTGTTCGGGCAGTTCAACGGTCTGGACGATGTGGACGAGGTGCTGCAGGGGCTGCTCGATATCGGCTTTGACGACGTTTACGAGGTCAGCAAGGCCGCGGAGCTTGTCACTGCCTATACGCGTCTTTATCTGAAAACGGAACATATCAAAAAGCCCGTGATCTCTTCGGCGTGTCCCGTGATCGCGCGGCTGATCTCCCTGCGCTTCCCGTATCTGAAGGATAACCTGCTGCCGATCCTGCCCCCGCTCGAGGTGGCGGCGATCCTGGCGCGGGAACGGGCGAAGCGCAAACACCCTGAGCTGACGGACGAGGATATCGCGACCTTCTTCATTTCGCCCTGTCCCGCCAAGGTCAGCTATATCCGCAACGGCTACGGCGGCTATAAAAGCCACGTGGACGTGGTGGTCGGACTCAACGATATCTATTTCCTGCTGCTCGGCGCCATGAAGCGCGGGCGCAGTCCGTCCGTTACGGGCGAATCCGGCATGATCGGCATCGGCTGGGCGTCGTCCGGCGGGGAAGCCACCGCGCTGCTCAACGATTCCTATCTCTCCGCGGACGGGATCGAGAACTGCATCAAGGTGCTGGATTCCATCGAGAACGGCAACATCCCGCAGCTCGAATTCGTGGAGCTCAACGCCTGTCCCGGCGGCTGTGTCGGCGGCGTGATGACGATCGAAAACCCGTTCATCGCGAAAACGCGTCTGCAGACCGTGCGCCGGTTCCTGCCCGTATCTAAAAACTACCTGTCGCCGGAGGAGATCGCGGTCCCCGTGGATTTCCTGACGGACGAAAAACCCGATTATAAGCCCATCACGCGGCTTGCCGATTCCATCGGCGAAAGCATGCGGATGATGGCTGAGATCCAGACGATGAAAAAGAAGCTGCCGGGCATCGACTGCGGCGCCTGCGGATCCCCGACCTGCCGCGCGTTTGCGGAGGACGCCGTCAGAGGCCTTGCGGGGGACCGTGTGTGCGTGGTGCTGGCGCAGCGGAAAAAGGAGGCGACCGAAGAATGACCGTGAAGGAGCTGCTGGATCGGCACGGATTTACCGCGCTGTCTCTGCCGGACCCCGACCGGGAGGTCTCCGGCTGCTATATCGGCGACCTGCTCTCCTGGGTCATGGGCAGGGCCGGGAGCGATAACGTCTGGCTCACGATCATGACGAACATCAATACCGTGGCGGTCGCATCCCTGACGGACGTCGCGCTCGTCCTGCTGACCGAAAACGTGCAGCCGGAGCCGGAGATCCTAGCGGCTGCGAAGGCCAAGGGCGTGAACGTCGCTTCCACGGAAAAACCGACCTTTGAGGCGGCCGTGCTGCTGCGCGACGACGTATGAATCCGTACCGTTACGATTTTCACATCCATTCCTGTCTCTCCCCCTGCGGGGAGGACGATATGACCCCCGCGAACATCGCGGGCGTCGGCGCGCTGGTCGGTTTGCAGATCATGGCGCTGACGGATCATAACACCTGCAAAAACTGTCCTGCGTTCTTCAAGGCCGCAAAGCGCTACGGCATCGTGCCGGTCCCCGGCATGGAGCTGACCACGGCGGAGGATATCCACGTCGTCTGCCTGCTGCCGTCGCTTGAAGCCGCGCTGGACTTCGACCGCGAGATCGAGCGGCGCAGAATGCCGATCCCCCTGAACGAAAGGATCTTCGGGCGTCAGCTCATCATGGACGAAGAAGATCGCGTCGTCGGGACCGATCCGCATTTCCTGCTGCCCGCGACGGACGTCATGATCGACGACGTGCCCGCGCTCATCGACCGCTTCGGCGGCGTCTCCTATCCCGCCCACGTGGACCGGGAGGCAAACGGCGTCATCGCCACGCTCGGCACGTTTCCGGATATTCCGGGCTTCCTGAACGCGGAGTTTTACGACGGCACGAAAAAGGAAGCTTATTTCCGGGATCATCCGGCGCTCAGAAGCCGACGGATCCTCGTTTCGTCCGACGCGCATAACCTCTGGAGCATCCGGGAGGAGAACGAGAGTCTGACGCTGGAGGACGAGCCCTATTCGTCGGAGCTGGTCCGGACCGAGCTCATCCGGTTCCTGAAAGGGGAGAAGGCATGAAGGAATTATCCCTGAATATTCTCGATATCGCAAAGAATTCCGTCAAGGCCGGCGCGACCGAGATCTCGATCCTGCTGCGGGAGGACGACGAAACGCTCTCCATTGAGATCCGGGATAACGGCTGCGGCATGAAGCCCGATTTTCTTGCGTCTGTCACAGATCCGTTCACGACCACCCGCACAACCCGCAAGGTCGGCATGGGGATCCCGCTGTTCAAGATGGAAAGCGAAATGACGGGCGGCGTGTTCCACATCGAAAGCACGCATGAGGAGGACGATCCCGTTCATCACGGCACCGTGATCGGCGCCAGCTTTATGAAGAAGCATCTTGATTTCATCCCGCTCGGCGACGTGATCTCCTCCGTGACCGTTCTGATCCAGGGGGACGATCAGATCCGCTGGATCTTCCGGCACACCTTCCCGGATAAGGAGGTCGCCCTCGATACGGAGGAGCTGAAGGCCGTCCTCGGGGACGTGCCGCTTTCCACGCCGGAGGTCATTTCCTGGATCGGCGACTATCTCCGCGAGCAGTACGCGGGTGAATGAGCAAACAGATTTAAACCTGATAATAAACGAAAGGAACAACCCACATGAAATCTTTAGCAGAACTTCAGGCAATCAGAGAGAAAATGCAGAACAAAGTCGTGATGCGTGAAGGCAGCGGCAATCTGCGCGTTGTGGTCGGCATGGCGACCTGCGGCATTGCCGCCGGCGCAAGACCCGTGCTGAACGCCTTCGTGGAAGAGGTCAGCAAGGCCGGGCTTTCCGACAAGGTGACGGTCACGCAGACCGGCTGCATCGGCATCTGCCAGTTCGAGCCCGTCGTGGAAGTCTACGAAGCGGGCAAGGAAAAGGTCACCTACGTCAAAATGACGGCGGAAAAGGCCAAGGAAGTCGTTGAAACACATCTTCAGGGCGGTAAAGTCTTAGAGGAGTACGCAATTAAGAACATTTGAGTGAATTGGAGGAAAAAACATGGTTCGATCCCAAGTACTGATTTGCGGCGGCACGGGCTGTACTTCTTCCGGAAGTAAAAAGCTGATCACCGAATTCGAGACCCAGATCCAGAAAAACAACCTGGCGGATGAAGTCAAGATCGTCCGTACCGGCTGCTTCGGTCTGTGCGCCCTCGGTCCTGTCGTCATCGTCTATCCGGACGGCACCTTCTACTCGCAGGTGCAGGAGTCGGACGTAGCCGAGATCGTTTCCGAGCATCTGCTCAAGGGCAGAGTGGTCGAAAGACTGGTCTATAACGACGTCGCGAAGGACGTCGTCGTGGAGCACGGCAACGTCTCGCTGAACGATACCGTCTTCTATTCCAAGCAGAAGCGCGTCGCCCTCAGAAACTGCGGCGTGATCAATCCCGAATCCATTGACGAATATATCGCGATGGACGGCTACGCGGCGCTCGGCAAGGCGCTGACCGAAATGACCCCCGACGAGGTCATTCAGGTCGTGAAGGATTCCGGTCTCCGCGGCAGAGGCGGCGGCGGCTTCCCCACCGGTCTCAAATGGAGCTTTACCGCCAAGAATCAGGCGGATCAGAAATACGTCGTCTGTAACGCGGACGAGGGCGACCCCGGCGCGTTCATGGACCGTTCCGTCCTCGAAGGCGACCCCCACTGCATCATCGAGGCCATGACCATCTGCGGCTACGCCACCGGCGCCACCGAGGGTTACGTCTACGTTCGCGCGGAGTATCCCATCGCGGTCGCGAGACTGCAGAAGGCGATCGAGGACGCGAGAGGCTACGGCCTGCTCGGTAAGGATATCTTCGGTTCCGGCTTTGACTTCGATCTGCACATCCGTCTCGGCGCAGGTGCGTTCGTCTGCGGCGAGGAAACGGCGCTCATGACTTCCATCGAGGGCAACCGCGGCGAGCCGCGTCCCCGTCCTCCGTATCCGGCGGTCAAGGGTCTGTTCGGCAAGCCCACCACCGAGAATAACGTCGAGACCTTCGCAAACATTCCTCAGATCATCCTCAAGGGCGCGTCCTTCTTCAACTCCATGGGCACCGAAAAGTCCAAGGGCACCAAGGTCTTCGCCCTCGGCGGCAAGATCAAGCACACCGGCCTTGTCGAGATCCCCATGGGCACCACGCTGCGTGAGATCGTGGAAGACATCGGCGGCGGCATCCCGAACGGCAAAAAGTTCAAGGCTGCGCAGTCCGGCGGCCCCTCCGGCGGCTGTATCCCGGCCTCGCTGCTCGATATCGAGATCGACTACGACAACCTGATCGCGCAGGGCGCCATGATGGGCTCCGGCGGTCTGATCGTCATGGACGAGGACACCTGCATGGTGGATATCGCGAAGTTCTTCCTCGAGTTCACCGTGGACGAGTCCTGCGGCAAGTGCACGCCCTGCCGGATCGGCACCAAGCGTCTGTATGAGATCCTCGACAAGATCACCAAGGGCAACGGTACCCTCGAAGACCTTGACGAGATGGAACGTCTCTGCAAATATATCAAGGATAACTCTCTCTGCGGCCTCGGCCAGACCGCCCCGAACCCCGTGCTTTCGACCTATCGCTTCTTCAAGGACGAATATATCGCCCACGTCGTCGAAAAGCGCTGCCCCGCGGGCGTGTGCAAGAACCTGCTCACCATCTCCATTGACCCCGACAAGTGCCGCGGCTGCACGCTCTGCTCCAGAGTCTGCCCCGTTGGAGCCATCTCCGGCACGGTCAAGAACCCGCATGTGATCGACCAGTCCAAGTGCATCAAGTGCGGCGCTTGCATGGAGAAGTGCAAGTTCGGCGCGATTTCCAAGAAATAAGGAGGACCGTCAAATGGCTGAAGTCAATATCAAAATCAACGGCAGAGATTATGCCGTCGAAGCGGGCAGCACCATTCTGACTGCCTGCCGCAAGGCCGGGATCCAGATCCCGACGCTCTGCTTCCTCAAGGACGTCAACGAGATCGGCGCCTGCCGCATCTGCATGGTGGAGGTCAAGGGCGCGAGAAGCCTCGTCGCCGCCTGCGTGTTCCCCGTGAACGAAGGCATGGAAATCTTCACGAACACGCCCCGCGTCGTGGAAGCCAGAAAAACCACCCTCAAGCTCATCCTTTCCAACCATAAGCGCGAGTGCCTGTCCTGCGTGCGCTCCGGCTCCTGCGAGCTGCAGAAGCTCTGCCACGACTACGGCATCGAGGACGAGCACGCTTATGAAGGCGTCAAGTCCCACTATGAGATCGACCGCTCCGCATCGCATATGTATCGTGATAACGAGAAATGCATTCTGTGCCGCCGCTGCTCCGCCGTTTGCGCGGTCAATCAGGGCTGCGGCGTGATCGGCGCGAACGCGAGAGGCTTCGATACCCATATCGGCTGCTCGTTCGACGTACCGCTCGGCGACGTCGGCTGCATCTCCTGCGGTCAGTGCATCGTGGCCTGTCCCACCGGCGCGCTCTCCGAGCGTGACGATACCGAAAAGGTCATGGCAGCCCTGCGCGACGAGACCAAGCACGTCGTCGTCCAGACCGCGCCCTCCGTCAGAGTCGGTCTCGGCGAGGAATTCGGCCTGCCGATCGGCACCATCGTCACCGGCAAGCTGGTCTCCGCGCTGCGCGCGCTCGGCTTCGAGCACGTGTTCGATACCAACTTCTCCGCGGACCTTACCATCATGGAGGAGGCCAACGAATTCCTTGTCCGTTATACGAAGAAGGAGAATCTGCCGCAGATCACCTCCTGCTCTCCCGGCTGGATCAAGTTCTGCGAGACCTATTTCCCGGAGTTCATTCCGAATCTGTCCACCTGCAAGTCCCCCCAGGGCATGTTCGGCGCGGTCGCAAAGACCTATTACGCCGAAAAGATGGGCTGGGACCCCAAGGACGTTTACGTCGTGTCCGTCATGCCCTGCACCGCCAAGAAGTTCGAGGCGGAGCGCATGGACCACACGGCCGTCAAGGGACTTCCGGATATCGACGCGGTCCTGACCGTGCGTGAGCTTGCCCGCATGATCAAAAAGGCAGGCATCCTGTTCAACGAGCTGCCCGAGGGCACCTATGACGCCCCCTTCGGCCTCGGCTCCGGCGCCGGTACCATTTTCGGCGCGACCGGCGGCGTGATGGAGGCTGCGCTTCGTACCGCCTACGAGGTCCTGACCGGCGAAGAGCTCAAGAAGCTGGAGTTCAACGACGTGCGCGGCACCGCGGGCATCAAGGAAGCGACTTACGAGATCGCCGGCAACACCATCCGCGTGGCCGTCGTCTCCGGCACGGCGAACGCCAAGACGCTGCTGAACGACATCAAGGCCGGCAAGCGGAATTATGATTTCATCGAGATCATGGCCTGCCCCGGCGGCTGCGTCAACGGCGGCGGTCAGCCTATCGTTCCGGCGAACGTCCGCAACTTTACGGACGTCAGAGCCATCCGCGCGCAGGCGCTGTATCAGGACGATCAGAATCTGCCCGTCAGAAAGAGCCACGAGAACCCCGACATCAAGGCGATCTACGCCGAGTATTTCGGCGAGCCGCTCTCTCACAAGTCGCACGAGATCCTGCATACCGGCTACACCCCGAGAAAGAAGTATTGATCTTCGTTCTTATGATAAAAAACCGTCCGAAAGGGCGGTTTTTTTATGAAGGACCGGCGCCGCCGTTTTTGCTGTCCATAAACAGGGACAACAAACGGCAAAAATAGTGAACAAAAGGATTGACAAACTCCGAAAAATCGTGTATGATATACCCGTAATAAACAAACAGATGTTCCACCTCGGTGGATGGAAGGAGATTCTTATGTTAGTGATCGACGGGCTTATTCTTATCGCTGAAGTGATCGTGATTGCGCTGCTTTTGGTCGGGTTTTATCACGAAGACCGGTTTGTCGCCTTGGAAAACCGCATTTTCCGCGCCGTTCGGGCGCGTCACGTCCGCCGCAAGCGCAGCAAGGCGCAGGCGTATCTCGAAAAGAAAGGTCCCGCAAAAGCGCAGCGCGCCGCGGAATACCTTGAAAAAACGGACCCAAAAGCAAACAGACGTTCCGCTTCGCGCAAGGCAAGCGAACGCAAGGCCCAGACCGAAGGGGAGAGCCTGACGCTGGACGAATCCTATCGCGAGCTGCTTGCAGCTTCCCGTCTGAACGTCCCCGAGGTCACGGGCGTCAGCACCGTCCGCCGCCCCCGCCTGCGTCTTGTCAGCGGCGGCAGAAGCGACCATGACGCTGCCTGATCCCCACGTCCCACTTCCACGACTTCCTTTGATTGTTCCCCCTTTCTTTTTATCCTCTTATCGAAACGATCCCATGGACAGTTCCATGGGATCGTTTCATTTTCTTATATGCTTCTTATATGTCCGGTTCCGGGTCGCCGGGCGTCACTGTGGTCGGCTCCGGTTCCAGGGAGGGCCGTTCGGGAACAACGGGCGTTGAGGGCTCCGGTTCCTTCGGCTCTTGCGTTCCCGAGGACGGTTCCTCAGAGGACGGCTCCTCAGAAGACGGCTCCTCCGGGCGCGGCTCCTCTGAGGGCGGCAGTTCATCGGTCAGGCCGACGGCTTTGCGCAGGATGTACCGCGCGTCAGCAGCCGTTAACGTGCCGTCTTTATCGATATCTCCGGCAAGGAACGCCTCGGTGCCGACCGGGATCTCCTCCAGCCCGACTGCGGCGCGCAGCACGAGTCTGGCGTCTGCCGCCGTAACGGAACCAGAAAGGTCCGCGTCGCCGGGCTCCACGTCAGCAGGCGGCTCCTCCCCGCGCTTTACCACGGTGTTTACGCCGGTATCCCTGCCGGAAACGGCAACCTTGTCAACGGAAAGCGTAATCGTGTCATCGTTCAGGGTGATCTCCGCAAATTGATCGAAGCTCCAGTTCGCGGGCAGTGCGTAAGAGACGTTCCCGTCGTACAGGAAAGAAATATCGCTCACAAACGAAGCGTCGGTCAGCTCCGCCTGCAGCAGCTTTTTGCACACGGCTCTTGTGCCGTAAACGCCGATGCGGAAGGGATGCCCGCGCATGGCCTCTTTGATCGCGGTGAAATAGGGGATGATCCTGTCCGCGATCTCGCTGAGCGACGCGTCGTAATCCACGGTAAAGTACAGGACCGTTCCGTCCGGGACCCCGAGCGCGTACGCCGCCTGCAGCGCCTTTTCCGTATCCGACGTGCCCTTTTCTGCGGTAAAGGCTGCGGCCGAAGTGCCGCCGTCCTCATAGATCGGGAAGTAGGAGAGCCCCGCGTCCAGAATGATCGTAACCTCCTCGGGCGTAAGCGCCTTGGAAACGCCGCCGTTATAAGTGCCGGTCAGGTATCTGCCTACCAGCGTGAATCCTTTATCTGCCAGAAGCCTCGCGCTTTCCCTTGTCAGGGGAGAAGCCAGGTCGCAGGCGGACGCAGGACGGGCGATATCGCCGTTTGCCTGCAGCAGCGCGCAGATCGTGCCCGGATCGCATACGCCGGTCTCGGGCAGCGCGTGCAGCTTCTGAAACGCGGCGACCTGCTTCCTCGTCTCCTCGGAATAGATCCCGTTGATCTCGGAGACCTGGAACCCGTTGCCGATCAGCGCCGTCTGGATCACGCGCGTAAAATCCGCAATGTCGTTATCGGTATAGGCTGTCGCGTTGTCCGGGTATTTCTTCGCGGGGTCGCCTTCGGTTGCGCCGTAGGGGACCGTGGGACAGTGCCGCATGGTGGTCTCGCCGAAACGGAACGCCTTGCTCTCCGGCGGTAGCCCCTCGATCGCCTGCACGCTGTAGATCAGCGCCCGGACCATATCCTCGTCATACAGCCCATCGCAGGGGATCAGCCCCACGTGAGAGGCGAAATGTCGGTTCATGTACCGCTGCATGCCGCACAGGATCGCCTTGCCGTAATAATCGGGATGCGGCGTAAAGCGCTTCGTGGAATAGATCGCCTCGCACAGGTCCGCAGAGATCTCAGGGGAATCCGCGGAAAGTCCAGCGTCTGTCTTGAGCTGCAGGACCGCGTTTTCAAGCGCCTTATCCCACGTATCGTCGATCTCGATGGTCCCGCCGCCGACCGTGATTTTTCTGCCGGGATCATAGCCCTTGCAGATCAGGGCAGCCGAAAGCAGCGCATAGCGCGCGTCGTTCGTTTTGCCGTCGATGGGCAGGGGGGACGCCGTGTAGAGACGCCGGGTCTGCGGTCCGAAATTATCCGCTGGTTCGACGATGCCCAGCTCAAGCTGCATGGCGCGCAGCAGGGCGTAAAACGTTGCATGGTAAGCCTCTCCGGTTTCCGGGGCGCTGCCGAAGCCGGTTCTGCCGCCGTAGGTCCTGTTGAGCCAGCGCTGGACGTTCAGCACGTCCTCCTTCTCGGGGACCAAAGCGGTATTGTTCGGTGTCAGCGGGGCAGCGAAAACGGAGGGCATGGAAAACGCTGCACCGAAAACCAGCAGCAGGGACAAAAGGAATGCGATCGTTCTTTTCATGGAAGGAAACCCTTTCATTTATATTTACATTTTTTCCCGGATCTTTGCAAGCCGCTCGATCGCGTCGTACAGTGTTTCGTCCTTTTTGGAGAAATGTACACGCGCGAGATGTCCGACCGGATCATGGAAGAAGGTGGATCCGGGGACCATGGCGACGCCGACCTTTTCGGTCAGTTTTTCGCAGAATTCCACGTCCGTGAGAGTCCCCTGGAAGTCGGAAATATCCACCATCATGAAATAGGTGCCCTCCGGCATGGTAAAGCGCATGCCGATCTCGGTCAGCCCCTTCGCGAGGATATCCCGTTTTTGCGTATATTTCTCGCCGAACTCACGGTAATAATCGTCGCCGAGGCGCAGGCCGGGGATGATTGCCTCCTGCAGCGGGGAGGGGGCGCAGACCGTGAGGAAATCGTGGACCTTTTTGCATTCGTTGAGCAGATGCTCGTTCGCGGCGATATAGCCGAGGCGCCAGCCCGTGACGGAATAGGTCTTCGACAGGGACGAGCAGCAGATCGTGCGCTCCCACATGCCGGGCAGCGCTGCGATGTAGGTGTGCTTGTGCGGCGCGAAGACGATATGCTCATAGACCTCGTCCGTGATCACGATCACGTCGTATTTTTTCGCAAGGTCGGCGATAAAAGTCAGCTCTTCCTCCGTGAACACGCGCCCGGAGGGATTGGACGGATTGCACAGCAGCATCGCCTTCGTTTTCGGGTCGGCGAAAGCGGCCTCCAGCTTTGCGCCGTCAAAGGTGAAGGACGGCGGGTCCAGCGGGACGAACACGGGCTCGACGGAATTGAAGATCGCCTGCGAATAATAATTCTCAAAATAAGGGGAAAACAGAACCAACTTGTCTCCGGGATTCGTAATGGCCATCAGGGTGGCCATCATAGCTTCGGTGGAGCCCACGGTTGCCAGCACGTTGCGGTCCGGGTCCAGGTCGATCCCCATGCATTTACCCACCTTGTCGGCAAGCGCCTGCCGGTAGTTTTTCGCGCCCCAGGTCGGGGTATACTGATGCGGGCCGGGCGCCGCGATCTCAGCAAGGCGTTTGGTCACACACGCGGGCGGATCAAAATCCGGGAACCCCTGCGAAAGGTTCACGGCGTTGCAATCCATCGCGAGTCTGGTCATGCGGCGGATCACGGAATCCGTCAAAAAAGCGGTTTTGGTGCTGAGCGGTTTCATGATTATGGTACCTTCTTTCCGGTTTGAAATAAATTGACGAGAGTATGTGGGGAACGCCGCTTATTCCGCGATGATCCGCAGGCGGTTGATCGCGGCGTACGCCTTCGAGACGAACTGCTCCAAAGAGAGATCGGCGTATTTTTCGCTGCCTTCGTGCGGCAGGTCGATCTCCAGGCACAGGGTGCCGGGATAATTCGCCTTGTGCAGCAGGTCGGCGACGCGCCAGAAGTCGATCTGCCCGTCAAAGGGCAGCAGATGCTCGTCCACGTTATAGCGCTTATTGTTGTCATGGATGTGGGTGAACATGCAGCGGTCCGGGAACAGCGGCAGATATTCGCGCCCGTAGGAGAAGCAGGCCTCATGCCCCACGTCCCAGCAGAAGCCGACAGGGGAGTCCTTGCCGTAGATCTCCAGGATCGTACACAGATTCCCGAGCTTACGCTGATTTTCCACCGCAAGCTTCAGGTTCTTTTTGCCCGCGTATTCCACAAGTCTGTCGAAACGCAGCAGCCCCACGTCCGTTGCGTGCGGCGCATTCTCCTTGGACGACAGGTGACAGATCACGATCGGGATGCCGTGCGCTTCGGCAAGGTCCATAGATGCCTTCATCATATCCACGACTTTATCGCCCTGCTCGTCCGGCAGCCACAGATCGTTGATCCGCTCGCACGGCGCATGCAGCGCTTCGTAGCGCACGCCGGTATCCCGGCATTTCTTCGCGACGAAATCTATGAATTCCGGCAGATTGCCGTAGGTAAACACGCTGTTAAAGCCGGTTGCTGCCACGCAATCCATAAACGGCGCGGTCCCGTAGGTGACGTCCGGTCGGACGTTGATGCCGATGTTTCTCATGGAAACGCCTCCAAGTCAATATTTTATTTATTTTAACATTAATTATAGAATAAGTCAATAGTGTGATCCCTAAAAGAAAAAACCGCCGGGCGGCGGTTTTCACTGTTTCGCGTTTGCGCGGGAAAGCCAGATATAAGCAATATCCATGGCGGCGTAAAGCCCTTTTTTCTCGCTTTTTTTGACGATCTTTTCGCGCGGGCGCACGTCCGGGTCCGTATTGATGAGCTGGACGATGACCTTGTCCGCGATCTCCTGGCCTGCAGCCTCCCGGGTGGTAGCGATCTGGATCATGATCACGAACTGATCGTAGGCGTTGCCGTAATAGATCGTTTTGCCGCTGCGCACAAGGGGATAGCCCTTATAGGTCAGGTAATTCTCTTTCGCCATGCTGTTCTCCTTTCACACTCACTTGCCGATGTATTCCTTGAGCAGGATCTGCAGCAGCTCAAAGCGGTCCACCCGACGGATCAGGTTTCGGGCGTTGTTGTGCGTGGTAATATACGTCGGGTCTTCCGAGAGGATGTAGCCCACGATCTGTGAGTACGCGTCGTAGCCCTTTTCCGCAAGCGCGTCGTAGGTCGTGATCAGGATGTTGCGGATCTCCTGCTCGTTCTGATTCCCCAGGCTGAACTGTTTCGTTTCACTCATGGAAAGCACCTCCCAAACACCTATACTTAATATATTATTATATAGACCGTATTCGGAAAAGTCAAGCGAAATCATGATATTTTTTTGCGGTTTTTCGGAAAAATATCAGAAAACGTGCGGGTCGACGCTTTCCCCGGGTCCCGACGGCGTGTTTTATGCAGCGCGGCGCGCGACGTACGCGTCGCGTCTGACGTCTGACAGATCTGTCATTTTTGAGCGCCGGTCTTGACTATTGCCCCCTGTCGTTGTATAATGGACCCATCAATTGTTGTGGGGTGGAAAAACATGGTATTACTGATGATAGCAGGCATTTCTCTGCTCTTCGGTGTGCTTGATATGGTTGTGTTCGGCATTCTTGCCGGAAAACGCAGCGGCCGCAAGCTCAAAAAACGGACGCTCATCGGCTTTATCCCGCGGGATATGGCGCTGAGCTTCTTTTTGACCGTCTGGGCGATCAATTACCCGATCATGACCGACGACGCGTCTTATAAACATTACCTGAGCGCGGAGGGCTACACGCCGGAAATGTATCGGTACGTCGCGATCTGGTGCGTCTGCTTCTGCGTGATCATCGTTTGCGTTTCCTATCTTTTCCGTCTGCTCGGCAGCGCCTCCTTCCCTGAAAAGAAGATCCCTGCCGCAAAGCCGGATAAGGCGGAAACCGCCGGAGGCGCTGAGGACGGATCCGCAGCAGGCGGGGAAAAACCTTCAAAGGTCTCCGCCGTCACCGCCTGGCTCAGAAATATTGTGATCATTCTGCTTGCCGGCGTTTCCTGCTTCACGATCTATCCCTTGCCCTGGTATTCCAGCTCCATGATGCCGAACAAGGACTATCGCAGGCTGCGGCTCGCGTTTGCGCTCGGCAGCCTCATCCTGATCCTGCTTTTCTTCACGGTGCAGACCTTCCTGCGTGTGAAGGGCAAAAAGAAGGGCAAGGACCATCGGATCCTCGCCCTGATCGGCAAGCTCCTGTCCGTGCTGCTGGTCTTCCTCGGCACAGCCTGCATTTTCGGCGCGCGCTTCATCAACAAGCAGTGGTCCGCCGCACCGCCGGAGCAGCTGATCATCAACGTCTTTTCGCCCACCACCGGCACGGAGCTCGGTATCTACGTCAACGGCTTCGAGACCGGCGTCATCCCCGCGTTCGTGTTCACGGTCCTTTGGGGCTTCTTCGCTCTGCCGCGTCCGCATTTCGCGCTGCGCGTGAAGGAAAAGGTCCTGCCGTTTTTCACAAACGGCGTCAAGTCCGTCGTTTGCCTGCTGCTGGCGGGGCTGTTCTTCTGGATGGGCTTCTCCTATGCGTTCGACCGCCTGCATCTGGAGGAGATGTACCTGACCTATTTTGTGAAGTCCGATTTCATTGAGGAAAATTTCGCCGACGCGCACGACGTCAGAGTCACCTTCCCCGAAAAGAAGCGGAATCTCATTTTCTTCTATCTGGAATCGATGGAGAATTCCTACCTCTCCAAGGAGCTCGGCGGCCACAGCACGGTGAACCTCCTGCCGAACCTGACAAAGCTGGCGGAGGAGGGCTACGTGTTCTCCGACAACGCCGGGAAGTTCGGCGGCCCGATCCAGATCAACGGCACCTCGTGGAGCCTTGCCTCGATGGTCAACCAGAATCTCGGGATCCCGATGAAGGCGCCGAAGACCATGTCCGCCTACGCGACGGAGGATCACTTCATCGCGGGCGCGAAGGGCATCGGCGATTTCCTGCGGGAGCAGGGCTATGAGCAGACCGTGATGGTCGGGTCCGACGCGCGTTTCGGGGGCCTCAATTACCTCTACGGCACGCACGGCGACTTCCTGGTTTACGACTACTACTACGCGCACGAGCACAAGCCCGATATCGTGAAGAAAAAGGTCTGGTGGGGCTTCAACGACGACAATCTCTTCGACTTCGCAAAGGAGGAGATCACGCGCCTGTATAACACCGGCAAGCCCTTCAACTTCACGTTTGAGGACGCCGATACCCACATGCCGGACGGCTATTACGGCGCCTCCGCGAAGAAGTATATCGCTGAAAAGAACCCCGATACCACCAAGAATCCCGCAGGCGCGTTCGACAGCCAGTATGCGAACGTGATCTACTATTCCGACTATAAGATTGTGGAGTTCATCCGCTGGGCGCAGAAACAGCCGTGGTATGAGAACACCACCATTGTGCTGATCGGCGACCATCTGAGCATGGACGTGAAGTACTTCAAGAACTTCGAGTCCGACTATCTCAGAACGCAGTTCAACCTGATCCTGAACCCCGCGCCCTCCGTCGATACGAAGGACCCGTCCCGCTTTGTGAACCGCAGTTGGGCAAACTTCGATATGCTGCCCACCGTCATGGCGGCGCTCGGCTGCGAGATCGAGGGCGACCGCCTCAACCTCGGCACGAACCTGTTCTCCAAGGAACAGACCGTCCTGGAAAAGTACGGTGTGGATTACGTCAATCTGGAGCTCAAGAAGGGCAGCCCCTTCTATAATCGGGTCCTGCTGGACGAGTGATATCCCGATCCTCTCAATACACATAAAAAGCCGCCCTGCGGAGCGGCTTTTTCGTTTACTAAAAAAAACGGGACGTTTGCACGCCCCGTTTTGCTGTCTCAGATGTTTCTGTGCGGATCAGGCTCTGAGGATCGCGCCGACGGACGCCGCGGCGTTCACCGCGCGGTTGGTGGCGGCGTTAGCCTCCTCGTCCGTGAGGGTACGGTCGTGTCCGCGCAGCGTCAGGCTGAATGCGACGCTCTTCTTGAACGGACCGACCTGCACGCCTTCGTACACGTCAAACAGCTCGATCTTTTCCAGAATATCGCCGATCGCGGCCTTCATCAGCTTTTCGATCGTCAGCACCGGCACGTTTCTGTCTACCACGAACGCAAGGTCGCGGGTCAGCGCGGGGAAGCGCGGCAGGTGCCGATAGACGCGCACGGTATTTTTGATCTGATAGAGATAATCGAAATCGATCTGCGCGGCGTAGACCTTGGTCCCGACGCCGTAGTTCTCGAGCACGTCGGGATGGACCTCGCCCAAAATCGCAAGCTCCTTGCCGTCGACCGTGATCACGGCGGTGCGCCCCGGGTGATAGGACGCCGCCGTCTTCATGGGCAGCACGTCGTATTCGGTCACGCCCGCGGTCTCCAGCAGCGCTTCGACCTTGCCCTTGAGGGTGTAGTAGGTCGCGCCTTCGCCATACTCCGCCAGCACCAGTGTGAGCTGTTCATAGGGCAGCTCCTCGGTCCCGCGGGGATGATAGACCTTCGCGAGCTCGAAGAAGGCTTCCTTCAGGTTGCGGTTGTTGTAGTTGCGCGCAACAACGTCCAGCATGGAGGGCAGGGCGGTGGTGCGCATGACGGAGGTGTCCTCGCCCAGCGGATTCGAGATCACGATATTCTTGCGATAGGGCGAATCCTTCGGCAGGCAGATCCGGTCATAGACCTTCGGGGAGACGAAGGAATAGGTCGCGACCTCGGAACAGCCGAGGGCGATGCACGCGCCGGTCATCAGGTTCTCGAACTTCTGCTGCTCGTTGAAGCCGCCGGCGGCGGCGCCGGAAAGGTCGCGCGTCGCGATCTTGTCGAAGCCGTAGAATCGGGCGACCTCTTCGGAGATATCCGCCTTGTGCTCCACGTCGCCGCGGAAGGAGGGCACGTAGATCTTCCCGTCGCGGACCTCAAAGTCGAGCGCTTCCAGAATTTGCTTCTGTTCGTCCGCATCCACGGAGATGCCGATGAAGTTGTTGACCCAGTCAGGGCAGAAATCCAGAACGGTCTGCGCCTTCGGATTCGGATAGACGTCGATCACGCCGTCCACCACGTCGCCCGCGTCCAGCAGCGCGACCAGCGAGAGCGCGCGGTCAAGGCTGCGGCGGCAGCCGTCGGAATCCAGACCCTTTTCATAGCGGCCGGAGCTTTCGGTGCGCATGCCGAGCTTTTTGGCGGTCTTGCGGACGGAAACGCCGTTGAAGCAGGCGGACTCAAACACCACGGTGGTCGTGTCGTCCATGATCCCGGAGTATTCGCCGCCCATGATCCCGGCGACGGCAACGGGCTTGTTCGCGTCGGCGATCACCAGCATCTCGGGGGAGAGCTCACGGTCCTCGCCGTCCAGCGTCGTGATGCGCTCACCCTCGTTCGCGGTGCGCACATTGACCACGCCCCCGTCAAGGTAGCGCAGATCGAACGCGTGCATGGGCTGACCGTATTCCAGCATCACAAAGTTCGTGATGTCGACGATGTTGTTGATGGGGCGTACGCCGCAGGCGCGCAGCCGCTCACGGATCCACTTGGGGGAGGGCGCGATACGCACGTTTTTGACCACGGCGCCGGCGTAGCGGTAGCACTTCTCGTTGTCGTGGATCGTCACGTCGTGCAGGTAATCGCGCACGTTTTCGCCGCAGGTGCCGTAAGTCGCATTGGGCAGCTTCAGCGTCTTGCCGAAGGTCACGGCGGTCTCACGCGCAAGCCCGATGATGGAAAGGCAGTCGGGGCGGTTCGGCGTGATCTCGAATTCCGTCACGGTATCGTCAAGGCCGGTCGCCTCGCGGATATCCCTGCCCGGGGTCCTGTCGCAGTCCTCGCCGAGCACGAAAATGCCGTCCTCGATCGCGTAGGGGAAATCATGCACCGTAAGGCCCAGCTCGCCCAGCGAGCAGAGCATGCCGTTCGATTCCACGCCGCGCAGCTTGCCCGCGACGATCTCCTTGCCGCCGTGGACCGTGGAGTGGTCAAGCGCGACGGGCACGTAATCGCCGACCTGCAGATTCTGCGCGCCGGTCACGATCTGCAGCGGGGCGTCGGCGCCCACGTTCACGGTCGTGATCCACATGTGGTCGGAATCGGGGTGGCGGTCGAGCGTCAGAATCTGCCCGACCACGATGTTTTTCAGTCCTGCGCCTTCTTCGGCGTAGGACTCCACCTTGGAACCGGAAAGCGTGATCCGGTCCGCGAATTCTTTATCGGAAATGCCGGAAATATCAACGTAATCCGACAGCCATCTTCTTGATAAATCCATTTTCTTCTCCTCCTTCTCAGAACTGCTTCAGGAACCGCGCGTCGTTCTCATAGAACAGGCGCATGTCGTCCACGTTGAAGCGGAACATGGCAAGCCGTTCCACGCCGAGTCCGAAGGCGAAGCCGGAATATTCCTCGGGGTCGATGCCGCCGCGCTCCAGCACCTTCGGATGCACCATGCCCGCGCCGAGGATCTCGATCCAGCCCTCATTCTTGCACATCGGGCAGCCCTTGCCGTGGCAGCGGAAGCAGGAAACGTCGATCTCGCAGGAGGGCTCCGTGAAGGGGAAGTGATGGGGGCGCAGACGGATCTGCGTATCCTCGCCGTACAGCTTTTTCGCCAGCGTCAGGAGGTTGCCCTTCAGGTCGGCCATCGTGATGTTCTTGTCCACGACCAGCCCCTCGATCTGATGGAACAGCGGGGAGTGCGTGGCGTCCACGGGATCGGAGCGGAAGACGCGGCCGGGCGCGATCATGCGGATCGGCGGCTTGTGGTTCTCCATATACCGGATCTGGCAGCCGGAGGTCTGCGTCCGGAGCAGCATCTTTTCGGTGATATAAAACGTATCCTGCGTGTCGCGCGCGGGGTGCCCCTCCGGAATGTTGAGGGCTTCGAAGTTATAATAGTCCCATTCGACCTCGGGGCCGTCCGCGATGGAGAAGCCCATGCCGATGAAGATCTCCTTCACCTCGTCCAGCACGATGGACAGGGGATGTCTGTGTCCCTTCTGCACGGGCGTGCCGGGCATGGTCACGTCCAGCGTTTCGGCCTCCAGCCGCAGTGCCTTCTGTTTGGCCTTCAGCGCGTCGGAGGCGTTCTCGATCGCGTCCTCCACGGCCTGGCGCACGGCGTTCGCCATCTGCCCCATCACGGGGCGCTCTTCGGGCGAAAGCTTTCCCATCTGTTTGAGAATGCCGGTGATCTCGCCCTTTTTGCCGAGGAAGCGGACGCGCACCGCGTCCAGCGCAGACAGATCCTCGGTGTTCCCGATCTCGGCAAGCGCTGCGGCGCGCAGCCGTTCAAGTTGTTCTTTCATATTTGTCATCCTTTCCAGTATTTCGCGTAACAAAAACTCCGCCCCGATCAAGGATCAGGACGGAGGAATAATCATCCGCGGTACCACCCGAATTCCCGCCGAAGCGGGCGCTCAATACGCCTGTAACGGGGCTGCCCGTTCCCGCCTACGCCGAAGGGATTCAGCGGGACCGCTCCCAAGTGAACTTCGGTCAGCGCCTGCCCGGGCCGCTTTCAGCCGGCGACGACCCTCTCTGCGGGGCGGCATTCTGACGTACTCTCTTGTTCAACGCGTTTCTTCCTTGCATTCTATCACAACCGCGAACGGAAATCAAGCCTTTTCTGCAAAATTTCCGGCGATCCGGGCGCGGCAAGTTTATTCTTCGCCCAGCGCGTCGCGCTGCGGCACAAGGACCTTCTCCTCATAGCAGGCGAAGGCCTCCTCCACCACGGTCCTGTCTGGCTTCGGCGTGAACAGGGAGATCACCGGCACCAGCACCAGCCCCGCGAGCATGCAGAACGCCCCGGCGTTGATGGGGGACTGCAGCAGCTGCGGGAAGGCGCTGCGCCAGAAGATGTTCGCGGTCATCACGACCGTGGAGAACAGGAAGGAGACCCAGCAGGCGAGCTTGGTCGTCTTCTTCCAGTAAAGCCCGTACAGGAACGGCGCCAGGAACGCGCCCGCAAGCGCGCCCCACGACACGCCCATGAGCTGCGCGATAAAGGCGAGGTTCCGCTTATACTGCAAAATCGCGATCACAACCGAAACGGCGATGAACACAAGGATCAGCAGCCGCATGATGCGCACCTGCGTTTTTTCCTTCATCCCCTTCACGAACTGCCCCTTCAGCAGGTCCAGCGTCAGCGTGGAGCTGGAGGTGAGCACAAGCGAGGACAGCGTGCTCATGGAGGCGGAAAGCACCAGCACGATCACCAGCGCCAGCAGCGCTTCCGGCAGATCGGAGAGCATGGTCGGGATCACGGAGTCATAGCCGTTCGCCGCGATATCGATCTTGTCCGAAAACAGCCGCCCGAAGCCGCCGAGGAAATAGCAGCCGCCCGCGACCACGATCGCGAACACGGTGGAGACCACGGTGCCGGTGGAGATGGACTTTTCGCTCTTGATCGCGTAGAATTTCTGCACCATCTGCGGCAGGCCCCAGGTGCCGAGCGAGGTGAGAATCACCACGCCGATCAGGTTCGGGATATCCGGCCCGAAGAACGAGGCGAAGATGCCGGGTGTGGTTGAAACGGTCTCGTCCGTCACGCGGGCAAGTCCTGCCAGCGCCTCGGTCAGACCGCCGTTTTTCTGCAGCACAACCACGATCACGGCGGTGATGCCGATGAGCATGATGATGCCCTGAATAAAATCGTTGATGGCGGTTGCCATATACCCGCCCGCGATCACGTAAACGGCGGTCAGCACCGCCATGCCGATCACGCACCATTCATAGGGGATGTCGAACGCCATGCCGAACAGACGCGACAGGCCGTTATAGACCGAGGCGGTGTAGGGGATCAGGAACACGAATGTGATCACGGACGCCGCGATCTTGAGCGCGGGACTGCCGTAGCGCGTCTCGAAAAACTGCGGCATGGTGGAGGCGTTCAGGTGCTGCGTCATGATGCGTGTGCGCCGCCCCAGCACGACCCAGGCAAGCAGGGAGCCGAGCAGCGCGTTGCCGATGCCCGCCCACGTGGTCGCAATGCCGTATTTCCAGCCGAACTGCCCGGCGTAGCCCACGAAGACCACCGCGCTGAAATATGAGGTGCCGTAGGCGAACGCAGTCAGCCAGGGACCGACGCTGCGGCCGCCCAGCACAAAGCCGCCCACGTCCGTGGCGTGTCTGCGGCAGTAAAGTCCGATGCCGATCATTAGACCGAAGAACAAAACGAGAATGATCACCTTGAAAACCATCGCGGAGCCTCCCGATCGAAATTAATGTAATTCATTATAATCCGTTCTTCGACAAAATGCAATCTTTTTTTGATCCCCCGGCTTCATCACGAAAAATTGCGATCACGAAAAATTCATTCCTTCTGCCAAAAATAGGCTTGCAATTAAGCGGGGATTGCGCTATTATGTATGTGTATAACTATGGCAAAGCAAAGGACAAAACATGGAAACCTATCAGGATATCAAATGCTTTATCGTCGATATGGACGGCACGTTCTATCTCGGCGAGAGCCTGCTGCCCGGCGCGCGGGAATTTACAGAAGCCGTCAGAAAAACGGGCAGGCATTTCTTTTTCTTCACCAACAACTCCTCGCATTCGGAGGAGGAGTGCCTCGAAAAGCTGCGTCGGCTGGGGTATGACGAGCCCGGCATGTCGGTCATCATCTCGTCGCACGTCACGATCGATTTTCTGCAGCGCTGCCGTCCCGGCAAAAGCGTGTATCTGCTCGGCAACGAAAATCTGACGAACGACTTTCGGAAGGCCGGGATCACTCTGACGGACGAGGACCCCGATATCGTGGTGCTGGGCTTCGATACGACGCTTACCTATGAAAAGATCAATAAGGCCGCGCACTATCTCAAGGCGGGCAAGGAATATATCGCCACACACCCGGACGATAACTGTCCGCTGAAGGGCGATTTCATGCTTGATACCGGCTCCATGATGGCGATGTTCAAGCAGGTGTTTTCGGTACGGATGAAATCCGTGTGCGTGAACTTGAATTTTTCGGGACCGACGAGCTTGGCGCCCACGGCCTTGGCCTGTTCGATGCCTTCTTCGGTCAGGGGGCTTTCCTTTTCGACGGACGGTTCACGTTCGGCATGTCTCAGCACGAAGACGACTTTTTCATCGCAGCGGACGCTCTTGAATACATTGCCAATGTCGGCGAAGCCGTTCGTGTCCGGGACGACTTCGACGGGGTCGCCGTCTACGCAGGGAACGGCAGGCTCGTCGTCGTCAGAAGAGGCGGGCAGGGTTACGCTGCTGGACGAAGGCAAGGCGGCTTCTTCAGAAGAAACGGGAACCGTGGCGGAAGATTCGATCGTTTGTGACGATGCCGGAACAGTAGACGAAGCCGGAACAGCGGAGTCAGAGGAGGATACGGTGGCGTTTTCTTCCGGAGCTGCGGAGGCCGAGTCGTCAGAGCAGGCCGACAGGGCGATTGCCGCGGCCAGGGTCAATGTCATGCCTAAAAACTTTTTCATGGAAATCTCCTTAGCGGTTCTTTTTTCCAAATCTATTTATTTACCGTTCCGAAACAAGTAAATATTTCAAAAAAGTCTATTTATTGGCGTTGTAGTTGGTATCGTTCCTGCGTTTGAGTTCCTTGTTCAGCGGCCAGTAGATGGCGGCGAACAAGATGTAGCCGCAGAGGAGCACAATCCAGTGGTTCCACCCGAGGCGCGTCTCGATAAAGTGCATCTCGACGAACATGAACGGCCCCGCGATGAGGAACAGCGGGAGTTGACGGCACTGGTCGCCCAGCGAATAGCGGCTCTCGTAACTTACGATGGAGTTCATCATCGGGAAACTTGTACAGAACCCGCCCATAAGACGCTTGATGAACATGAGCCCGGCGACGACGCCCGCGATGGCCGGGGCCTTGATATAGACGGGGAGGGGCGTCTTGTAGCGGACTCCGGACTTGTATTTTTGCGTCTGGAAAAGGAAGATGCCGACGGCCAGGTCAAACAGGCAAACGCCTATGAAAACGGGTTCGCTGTCGGGAACGCGGGGCATGAGGAACGTACCCAGCGCGACAAAGAAGGCTAGGCCTGCGATAATCGAGGCGACGATGGGGACTTTCACCTTGTAATGCAGAATACGTACAATATGA
>CACZGD010000010.1 GCA_902780565.1 Oscillospiraceae bacterium | reverse complement strand
TTCTCGTCGATGCAGGCGATGCCGGGCAGCTCCTTGCCCTCGAGGAACTCAAGGGACGCGCCGCCGCCGGTGGAGATGTGGCTCATCTTATCGGCGAAGCCCAGCTTCTTGATCGCGGCAGCGGAGTCGCCGCCGCCGATGATGGAGATCGCGTTCGATTCCGCAATGCCCTTCGCCACGGCGATGGTGCCCTGTGCGAAATTCTCCCACTCGGAAACGCCCATGGGACCGTTCCAGATCACGGTGCCGGCGCTCTTGACGGTCTTCGCGTACAGCTCCGCGGTGACGGGGCCGATATCCAGACCCATCCAGCCGTCCGGGATGGAATCGGAGTAAATGCGCATGTGCGTCGCGTCCGGCGCGTACTCGGTCGCGATGATGTTATCCACGGGCAGCATGAAATTCACGCCCTTGGCTCTGGCCTTCTCGATCATGCCCTTGGCGTTCTCGATGTTGTCCTTATCGAGCAGGGAGGTGCCGACCTCGTTGCCCATGGCCTTGAAGAAGGTATACGCCATGCCGCCGCCGATGATGACGGTATCGCACTTGTCGATGAGGTTGTTGATGACGCCGATCTTATCGGAGACCTTCGCGCCGCCGAGGATGGCGACAAGGGGACGCTTCGGATTTTCCAGCGCGCCGCCGATGAACTCGATCTCCTTCTGGATCAGGAAGCCGACCGCGGAGGGCAGGTAGTCCGCCACGCCAGTGGTGGAGGAGTGCGCTCTGTGCGCGGAGCCGAACGCGTCGTTGACGTAGACGTCGGCAAGAGAAGCGAACTTCTTGGAAAGCTCGGGATCGTTCTTGGTCTCGCCCTTTTCAAAGCGGACGTTTTCGAGCAGCAGGACCTCGCCCTCCTTCAGGGCGGCAGCCTTGGCGACGGCGTCCTCACCGACGACGTCGTTCGCAAGGATCACGTCTTTGCCGAGAAGCTCGGACAGACGCTTCGCGACGGGCGCCATGGAGAACTGCGGGTCGAATTCGCCCTTCGGGCGGCCGAGGTGGGAGCAAAGGATCAGCTTTGCGCCGTGGTCCAGCAGGTAGTTGATGGTGGGCAGGGACTCCACGATCCGCTTGTCGGACGTGATGACGCCGTCTTCCATCTTGACGTTGAAGTCGCAGCGTACAAGGACCTTCTTGCCCTGCACGTCGATATCTTCGACGGTTTTCTTGTTGAGCGTGCTCATGTTGGGTAACTCCTTTATTAAGTAATTTTTTTGACAGGTTTTGCGCCCTTTGCGGGCTTCATCATATTTTATAATATCGTTAATTATTTGTCAATATATTTGCGCGCTTTTTTATGCTCAGTCGACGTTGACCTTGCGTTCCGCCAGCATGGCGGTGACGAGGAACACGATCACGGCGTAAATGCCCCAGCAATAGGCGCCGGTCATGGAGAACACGCCGTAGCCCTTATAGACCACCGCCATGGCGGCGTCCTGCGCGCTCATGGTCAGGGTGTAATATTCCGGCGTGACGACGATGAAAATCGGCACAAGGGCGTTGAGGAGCGCCGCAAAGCCGAAGCCGAGCGCCACCGCGCCGAAGAGATACAGGATGCGCCCGAACACGCCGAGCTTGTGGAAGGGCACGCAGTGCCCGAGCGTGATGGAGAAGAAGAACAGCATGACCACCGCGGCGAGCACAACGCCCCCGTAGATCGCGTACATGGTGAGGATGTTCAGGATCACGCCGATATCCGTCACGCGCAGCCCGAAGGTGTTGACGAGGAGCGTGGAGAACTGCCCGAGCAGGGCGGTCAGGTTCACGTCCCCCTGGATCTGCCCGAGGGAGTGGCGCAGGATATACAGGAACGAACCGAACAGGCAGAAGCACAGCACGGCGTAGCTGAGCAGCACCCAGCAGGCGCCGGACAGCCATTTCGCGAACAGGATGGAGGAGGGACGCACCGGCAGCGCCATGGTGAGCTCCCCTTCCTTGCCGTACATGGAGAGGTGGAACTCGCGCGTGACGGCGACAAAGGTGAGGATCACCCCCGCGAAGGCGGTCAGGCACAGCAGCAGCGCCGCGATCCCCTTGATGACGAGACCCGTGCCGAAGCCGTTTTCCCCGAAATTCTCCCAATTGATCAGCATCAGGATCGCCATGAGCGCGCCGACGCCGGCAATGGCGACATAAAACCCGTAAACGGCGCGGGCGTGCGCCTTGAAGGCGTGTTTAATCAACTTCCCAAGCATCGCCGATGACCTCCTTAAAGACTTCCTCCACGCTCTTTCCGGTCAGACGGATGTTTTCGATGGAGGTGTTGACAAGGACCGTGCCCTTGCCGAGCATCATGACGTGATCGAAGCTGTGCTCCAGGTCGTTGACCAGATGCGTCGAGATCACGACGGTGGCGTGCTCCTTGTAGTTGTTCATAATGATATCGAGGATCACGTCGCGGGCCGCGGGGTCCACGCCGCCGAGCGGTTCGTCCAGCAGATAGATATCCGCCTTGCGGGACATGACCAGCAGGAGCTGGAGCTTTTCCTGCATACCCTTGGACATGGTCTTGATGCGCTGGTTCAGATCCAGCCCGAACTCCTCCGCGAACTGCACCGCCTTCATCCGGTCGAAATCGCGGAAAAAGTCCGCGAAATACTTGATGCAGTCGATCGTGCGGAAGCGCGCCGGGAAGAACCCGGTATCCGGCAGATAGGCGAGCGACGCCTTGCTCTCCACGCCGATATCCTTGCCGCCGACGCGCACCACGCCCTGATAGTCGTGGATCAGTCCGGCGAGAATCTTCATAAGCGTGGTTTTGCCGCAGCCGTTCGGCCCCAGCAGGCCCACGATCTTCCCCGCGGGGATATCGAAGGAGATATTGTCCAGCACCACGTGCCGGTCGTAATCCTTGACCAGTTTTCTGACCTTAAAGGCAAATTCATCCATATGTATGTATGTCCTTTCTTTGAGGGAACCAATCTCAGTTTGGCTTACTGCAGCAGCGCGAGCGCCTTGTCCCACGTTTCGGGCGCGACCTTCATCAGATCGCCTTCCAGCACCGCGCAGCCGGACAGCAGCGTTTCACGCCGGTCCCGGATCGCGGCGAAGGCTTTGACCTCCTCACACACCGCGGACAGCACGGAGGAGGAGAGCTTCTGTTCGATGAGGGCAGGCACTCTTGCGGCTTCGGCAGTTGCCCACACGCCGGGCGCGCGGAGCATCACGTCCTCCATCGCGACGGCGACGAGCTTTTTGACCAGCGTGTCGAAGATCTCGGACGGCATCATTTTCAGGATCTCGCGCAGGCTCGCGACCGTTTTATGCTCGATCTTCTCCAGCATGCCCTTCACGGAAGCGCCGTCGAGCCTGCCTTCATACGCGTCCGCGACCGCGGAGAGCCCGTCGAAGCAGGGGGCCACGGCGACCGTGCGGTCCGTGCGCGCCGCGCCGAACGCGTCCAGAAACGCGAGCAGCACGTTCGCGCCGAAGTTCAGCGTGAGAAAATCCGCCCGGGAAACGTCCTTTTCATCCATGAACGCGGCAAGCCGCGCGGCGTTCTCACGCGGGGACTGCAGGAAATGATAGCCGAACACGAAGAGCTTATCGCCGTAGCGCGCCTTCAGTGCGTCCACGGGGCAGGCGCTGCCGAGCATATGCACGTTGGACGCGGCGCGCGTTTCGTTTTTGGGCCTGCCGTCGTCCCCGAAGGCGAGGGGCGCGCTGAATTCGCGCATCAGCTTCACCGCGGCGTCCGTGAACCCCGCGTCCCGCCGGAAAAACAGCAGCTTCATGAACGGGCCCTTCATCTTACCGATCACGGTCTCACTGTCCACCTCGGGCGGCCAAAACTGTCGCCCACCGGTCTCAGCTCCCCTGAGGGCGCTCTGCCCGAATCCCGGGATCACGATCAACGTATCCGCCATATCATTACTTCTTTCCATAATTCGTTTATTGTATCATACCATGCAAGCGGCTGTTTTGCAAGAGCTTTTTCATGATTTTTCGCCGCCTGAGGCGGCAAAACGCGGCGCAAGCCGTCGCGACGCTCACGGGGAGAGGAACGGTCAGGGACCGGGGGCAGAGGGATGCGCAGGCGCGGCGCGCAGCAGCCACCCGGCGGCGCCGGTGTAGCCGGTCCAGCCGAGAAGCCCGGGGCAGTCCGGCACGTCCCCCACGTCGGCGGCGACGAAATAGGGCTCCCCGGGATAGGCCGGGTCCCGCGCCCGCTCCCACGGGACGATGCACGGCAGGATCTGCGACGCCAGGTCCGTGAGGCCCTCCTCGAGGGCAGCGAGATAGAACCAGACGGCGGCGTGGGTGTACTGCCCGCCGTTTTCGCGCACGCCGGGCGGGTACTCGTTGATATAGCCCGCGTGGGGCGTTGAGGGACCGAAGGGCGGCGTGAAGAGGCGCAAGGTCTGCGTTTCGGGCGCGTAAAGCCGCCGGAAGGCCGCCTCCAGCGCGCGCCGCCGCTGCGCGGAGGACCCGATCCCGGCAAAGACCGCAAACGCCTGCGGCAGCAGGTCGATCGCGCACGCGGCGCCGTCCCCGTCCCCGAGGGGAGCGCCGTCCGGATAATACCCGCGCAGAAACCACGTTCCGTTATAGCCTGCCGTGAGGACCGCCCGCTTCATGCGTTCGGACAGGGACGACAGGAACGCCGTGTCCTGCCCCGTCCCACAGGCCGCCGCCACCGGCAGGAAGCGGTCGCAGACGAGCGCAAGGAATTCGCCCATCCACACGCTTTCGCCGGTCGAAAGCCCGCTGAACGCGTCGTTCCAGTCCCCGGAGCCGAACAGCGGCAGCCCGTGCGGTCCCAAACGCTCGGCGGCCTTCACGGCGGCGAGGCAGTGGGCGTACACGGATGCAGCAGTCTCCCCGGGATAGAAATCCGCGCAGCGCTCGCGTTCGGTCGCGGCAAGCGGCTCCCCGGCAAGATAGCGGATGCGTTTTTGCAGGAAATCCCGCTTCCCCGCCCGGAACAGCGCTGCCGCCGCCAGCGGCAGCCAGAGCAGATCGTCCGCACAGCGCGTGCGCACGCCGCGCACATGCGGGGTCGGCGCGGGGATGGGATGGAACCAGTGCAGCGCGTCCCCCTGCGGGAACTGCGCCGCCGCGCAGCGATAGATCTGCCGCCGGAGCAGCTTCGGATCAACGTCGACCAGGTTCATGCAGTCCTGCAATTGGTCGCGGAAGCCGTACGCCCCGCCGATCTGATACAAATACGCCCGCGCGTATACGCGCGCTGCCAGCGTCTGATGCGTGAGCATGGTTTTTTGCGGCTCGGTCAGCATTGTGAGGGTCTCCTTTCCGCCGGTTCCGGCTATTTCGGCGTGTTCCTTATTCTTTTTCATTTCCGGTCCCGCGCGCCGCGGCGCGAAAACGCCATCGTAAACGTGACCGCCTCCCCCGCCGCGGCGGAAACGGAGATCTCGCCGCCGACGCCGTCCGAGACGGCTTCGCCGCCGGGGCAGGACAGGGTCATCACGCCCGGGAAATCGACGTTTGACGGATTCTCGAAGCACAGCGTTTCCCCCGCCGCATGACAACGGACAAGGAACGCGCCAGGCCCGTCGGCGAGCGCGGGGATCACGCGGCAGGACAGCGTACCCGGCGCGGAGAGCACGACCTCCACCGTTTTGCGCATCCCCTTTGCGGGGACGCGGACCGTGACGCGCGCGTGTACGTCCCCCGCTTTGGCGAGATACAGGGCGCGGTCCGGGTAGAAATAGACCGCCGCGCCCGCGATCAGATCCCAACAGACCGAGCCGACCGTAAGCGTCAGCCGTTCGCCGCAGGGCTCCCGCGTGATATCCGTCGTGCCCGGGGTGAGGGGGTTCAGGCGGCTGTTGAGCGCCCACGTAAAGCCGAGGGAGCGGTTCGTAAGCAGGGTCCCGAATACGGGATTCGCCAGCACGTTGCCCCAGGGGCGGGGCGTGGGCAGACCGATATAATACCCGCCGGGGACGAAGACGTTTTCGGCGGGACCGTCCGGCTGCACGGGCAGACAGGGCTGTACAGGCGCGGGGCGAAGACGCTGCTCCGGCGGCAGGGACACGCCCGGCGCCGCCGCGACCGCAGACAGGAATACCGGGGAGGACAGCGAGCGGGCGACGACGTGCACGCCGGGGCTGCGCCCGAGCAGGGAGAGGCTCCCCTTCGGCAGGATGCGAGTGAGCGTTTCGTCCGGCGCGCTGCCGTAGGCGGGGCGTTTTTCCGTAAACAGGACAAGGTCGGTCGCCACGCCGCCCAGCAGCAGGGCGCGGTGCAGGCGCGCGGCAGCCGCGACGCGGGTCTCCGGCAGGCGGTCCGCGTCCACCCGCAGCAGCGGCACGTCCCCGCTGATCCCCTGCTCCCACAACGCGGAAAGCGGCGCGAAGTTTTCACTGACGGCGGCGGGACGGCTGCCGTCGAACAGCGAGGCGACGGCTGCCCCGGCCTCCGGCGGCAGCACGTTCGGGCGCAGCGACCCCAGCGGCGGCAGCCGGGTGCGCCGGATGGCGGCAAGCCGCGTGAGCGCCTCATCCGCCGTGACGCCCGGGACGAACAGCAGCACCGTTTCGGCAGCGCGGCCCCTGCGCACGGGGAGCAAGGTCTCCAGCGCCAGCACCGGCAAATTGCCCCGCCGCAGCACGGCAGAGGGCAGGGGCGCGGATTCCGGCGGCAGGGTCTCGCGGTCCGTCCACAGCGTGAAGGGAGAGGCGTCCCAGAACCCGACGGCCAGCGCCGGTTTGCCTGCCCCCGCACGGCACACGGCGGCGGCGTGCGCCTCGTGCTTCGTCACCGAGACCGAAAGCTCCCGGAACGCGGCGTGCGGGTCCTGCGCGAACAGCGGCTCAAAATACGGTACGCCGGTCACACGCAAACGCAGCGCGCCCTGCGCGCCCCGGGTCTTCACGGGCAGGGCGAACACCGGCGGGTCCCCGAACACCCCCAGCGCAGCCGAAACGCCGCGCCCCTCCGTTTCGGCGAAAAAGCGGCGCGCGGTCGCGGTCAGGGACGAAGCGAGCGGCAGCGCCTCGTTTTTTTCATCATACAGCGACAGGCGCAGCCCGTCGCGCAGCAGCGAAACGCCGCCGAAGAGCAGGCGGTCCGTGCCGTCCGGCAGACACAGCAGCGCCCCCTCCCCCGCGCGGAAGAACGCCGCCCTTCCCGGGGCGACGGGCCCGGCTTGGCGCGCCTGCCCGGTCTTTTTTCGCGGCGTTTTCCGCGAACGGCGCGGCACGTTCGGGGACGGCAGCTTTTCGCCCAGCAGACCGAGGACGGCGTGGATCTCCCGATCCGCGGTGAAGCGGCGCACGAACGCGTCCCCGCGCAGCAGGTTCGCCGCCGCCAGCAGGCTCATGCCCACGTGATGCGCCATATAGCTTTTGACCGGCATATAATCCTCGCCGAGACCGCGATCCTCGAAATCCAGCGCCTCGTAAAAGCCGCAGGCGCCGTAGGCCCCGAGCTGCAGGAAACGGCGCAGGTCCCGCATGGCGCCGGCGGGGTCCGCGCCGAGCGCCAGAAACGCCGCGTAGGGCGAAAAGACGCGCTCCTCGTTCGCATCCGGCTGCAGAGCGAGCATTCGCAGGCCGTTTGCGCGGTAGCCGTATTCCAGCGCCCCGCCGAGCACGTAGCGTCCGCTTTCGCTGCGTCCCCAGGGGTAGGGCGTGCGGCGCACCGCCCGCTTTTGCGCCCACACGGTCGCCGCGGCGGCCTCCGCCCGGTAGGAGCCGGGCAGCTCCGGCAGGAACAGGGACGGCATGAGGACCTCGAACGCGGTGCCGGAATAGGACAGCGGCAGCAGGCGCAGCCCCTTTTTGCGCACGGGCCGCGTGAGCGCGGCGAAATGAGACGGCGGGACCTGACGTTTCGCAACGGCGTAGACGGAAGTGAGCAGCGTTTCGGACAGGCAGCATTCATACGCCGCGTCGGTGAAACGCCCCGCGGACGCGTCGTAGCCGACGTAAAACAGCCGACGGACCGGATCATACAGCGCGGAAAGATCCGCGTCCTTCATAAGGCGCGCCGCCCGCGCGGCAAGATAGGTCAGCCGCCGCTCCCGCAGCCCCTCGGTCAGCGCCGTGAGGCAGACCAGAAGGTTGCCGCAGTCCACCGTGGACACAAAGGCGGGCGACAGCGGGCGGAGGGTGCGCGTATCGTACCAGTTATACGGCAGACCGCGCCACAGCGGCAGGGATTCCAGCGCGTCGAACGCCGCGCCCAGCCGCGTTTCAAGCTCCCGCTCCCCGATGAGCCCGAGGTCCGCCGCGGCCAGCACGCTTGTGAGATACAGCCCGATATTCGTGGGCGAGGTCCGGTGCGCCGTCATGCGGCGCGGCAGCTCCTGCGCGTTATCCGGCGGCAGAAAGTGGTCCTCCGCCCCCACGTAGGTCTCGTAATACCGCCAGGTCGCCGCCGCCCAGTCCGCAAGCTGCTCCCGGTCCCGGAAGCGGAGCTTCCCGCGGCGCTCCGGCAGCGTGATCCCGTTCGACAGCGCGAAGGGGATCGCCAGCAGGAAGAACAGTCCCACGACCTGCTGCGCCGCCGCGCCGGATAGCAGGATCGCGCCCGCAATAAGCGCCGGAAGGACGAGCCGCGCCGGTTTTTTGCCGCCGTGCTCCGCCGCGGCTGCGGTGGTCCATTCCAGCGTCCGGCGGCGGACGAGCTGCCGCCACACCCCGCGCGCGACGGCGTCCAGCGCGTTATACGCCGACGCCGGGAGCAGAGCAAGCTCCGCGAGCGCGCGCAGGCATTCCCGCGCCGGGGATGAGAGCGGCAGCGAAAACGGGACGGACAGCCCCTCGCGCCGCAGGAGCGCCGCCGCGGAGACGAGGCTGCCGCCAACGGTGGAGAACACCCCGATCAGCAGCAGCGGCAGCGCGGTATGCACCGGAGACGCCGCCGACATCAGGATCAGCAGGAGGGCGCAGGGCGGCGTGAGCGCCCGCCGGAGGTTATCCGTGAGCCAGAAGCGGTGCAGGGCGGTGAGTCTCCCCTTTTTCGGCTGCCGCACGATCAGGCGCAGGTTCTGCGCGTCCCCGCGCATCCAGCGGTGCGCCCGGCTGAGATAGGAAGCGGGCGAGCACGGGAAGCCCTCTCCGAGGCGGACGCGGGAGACAAAGGCCGTGCGCAGCAAAGCCCCCTCCGGCACGTCGTGACTCAGCACGCGCCCCGGCTCGAACGCGTCGGCGCAGGTCTCCCGGTAGCGGGCGACGTCGATCAGCCCCTTGCCGCAGAAGATCCCCTCCCCGAACGCGTCCGTATAGAATTCCGAGATCGCGGGGGCGTAGGCCGTCAGCCCGCCGCCCGCGAACAGCCGCCGGAACAGCGTGGTCCCGGCGGGGAGCGCGGGCTCGCAGCGCGGCGCGAAGCAGCCATAGCCCCGGTTCAGGGGATGCATGGCGGCGGCAAGCAGAGAGGCCAGCGCCCCCGGCGGCGCGGCGGTATCCTGATCCAGCGCCAGCAGATAGCGCCGGTTTTGCAGCAGCGCCGTGTCGCCCCCGACCGTCTCGAACGCGGACGCGTCCCCCGCCGTCAGCAGGACCGAGAGCGCCGTCAGCGCGCCGCGCTTGCGCTCATAGCCGCAGTAGTCCGTTTCCGATTCGTTTTTCACACGCGGGCGCACGGCAAAGGCGAAGCGCCCGCCCACGGCGTTCAGCCGCCGCACCAGCCGCCGCAGGGCGGCAAGGTCCGCCTCGTCCGACGGCAAAAACGGCGCTTCGGCGCTCTTTTTATCCAGCAGGAGCAGCACGCCCGTATCGGGGACCCCCGCGCCGAAATACAGATCGCTGAGGGCCTGCTCCCACGCGTCCATTTTCGACGCGGCGGGCAGAATGGCGGAGACGACGATCAGCGACGGCGGCGGCGAGAAATCCGCCCGGTCGGGCTCCAGCGACGGCAGCACGCGCGGGGGAAAAAGCCACGCGCCGAGCTTATAGATCAGCGGCTGCAGCAGCGTATAGCACGGGAAGAACAGCAAAGCTGCCGCCAGCGCCCCGGCGGCGTAATAGGTCCACCCGCCGAACACGCCGGTGACACGGACGGCGTAAAACCCCAGCAGCAGGCTTCCCGCCCGCGCCGCGCCCGCCTGCAAAAGCAGCAGAAGCGTGCCGAGGACCTTATGGGTGGGAACGCGCAGCGTTTCGCCGATATGCCCGCCGGTCTGCTTCGCGGCGGCAAGCAGCGGCGCGAGATACGCTTCCTCCGTAACGCCCGCCTTTTTCGCCGCTTTGGCGAAGGCGCGGCGGTACCAGAGCTTTGTGGCCCGGTCCATGCGGGGATAGACCCCGGCGGGGTCCGCCTCCAGAAGCCGTTCTCCGGGGCAGAGCAGCGCTTCCCACGCGGTCAGATCCGCCCGCCGGAGCAGATAAAACGCCCGCACGGCGTGTGCGGCGCGGTCCGTCCCCCGGGCGGCGACGGCTGTGAGGGACAACGCGGCAAACAGCATGACCGGCAGCGCTTCGAGCTGCCGGAGGGTCAGGGGCGTCCCGGCAAAGGCGCGCGCCAGGAGCGAAGACAGCTCCGCCGCCCCCACGTCGCCGCCGGATGAGAGCAGCGACGTGAACGTTTCGGCAAACGCCTTTGCGCAGGCGAACGGAAAGCGCGCGCCGCGGCGCACCCAACGAAGCGCGGCGGTCAGAGCCGCGCGCAGCATGTCGGCGTTTTCGACAAGCCAGACGTCCGCGTCGCCCTGCGCCTCGCCGACGCTTTTCAGATAATGTGCAAGGGCGCGCTTCGCCCCGTTGAGTTCCCGCGTCGCCTGTTTCATACGCGCCTCCGTTTTATTGATACCCATAGTGTGCGCCGCCGCGCCGAAATCATACGCGCATACGCAGAACGGCGGTTGACAAAACCGAAAAACGGGATTATACTATTTGACAGAAACAACAAACGGAGGGTCCGTTATGGCGAAATGTCCCTATTGCAAGCAGGAGCTTGCCGAAAAAAAAAGCGACTGCCCCAACTGCGGCAAGGTGCTGAGCAACCCGGAGGGCGCGATCTTTTTCGGAAAAACACGGCGGGAGCAGGCAGACGTTGAGGTCGTGCTGACGGAAAAATTCCTGCTGCTGCGAAAGCTCTCCAAGGCGCTGAACTACGGCGCCGCAACGGTGGACGCGAACTTCGGCATCGCGGGCAGTCTGGCGTCCTCGGCGATGAGCGCCGCCGCGAAACGGATCTACGGCTATTTCGATCTGCGCGAGATCAGCAGGATCGTTTATCCCTTTATCAATAAGTGGGCGAAAAAACCGGTCGCGCTGCGCGTCGTGATGCAGAACGGCGGCGATTTTGTGCTGCTGTTCCCAAAGGACGTCACGCAGGCCTTGGCGGAACGCCTCTCTTCACTCGGGATCCCCTGCGAGAACGGGCAGATGCACGACGCGGGCGAGCAGTACTGCCTGTCGCCCTTTTTGACGAAGGACAGCTTTCACCAGCGCATCGCCGAGTCCGCCAAGGGCTTTGTGACGCCGGGGAAGGAGCAGTATTTCACACCGCTGCTGACCGGCGGGACGCAGGAACCGATTCCCCCCGCGCCGCAGCCGGACGCCGAACCGCAGCCGGCCCCCGCGCGGCAGAATATCCCCATGCCCGACGGCTCGTTCGTCCCGGCGCAACAGTTTATTCCCATGCCGGACGGCACGTCCGTTCCGGTCTCGCAGGCAGTCCCGGAGCCCGCGCATTCGGGCGAGCTTTCCGCCCCGCGGCAGCCCGAGGAGCCGACGCATTCGGGCGAGCTGACCGACACCCCGTTCCCCGCGAAAGCCGAGGCCGAGGCCCCCGCGCATTCGGGCGAGCTGCCCTATATGCCGATGCCGGAGGTCCGCTACGTGGATCCCCCGGCGCCCTCCCACGCGAAAAAACCGGGCCCGACGCCCGGCTACGGACCGCTGCAGGGGCCCGCGCCCGTGCCGCCGGTCTTTATCGGCACAGGCTTCGGCGCGAACGGCCCGCGGTTCGGCGGGGTGCCGCCGGTGATCATTCCCGTGCCCGGCGCGGAGGAAGAGCCGGAGCCGGACGGCGGCGATCGCTGCCCCTGCTGCGGCAAGCCCGTGGAGACCGGCGCGCGCTTCTGCGATTTCTGCGGCGAGCGCCTGCGATAATAAAAATAAACTTCCCGTTTCTCCGCAAAAAGCAAAAAAATCAAGCCCGCCGACCGGCGGGCTTTCGTATTGCGGTTTCGGCTTATTTGACCAGCGTGATGAAGGTCTCGCCGTTGATGTTATCCACCGAGATGGTGGTGGAATAATAGACGTAACCGGTGGAGACGTCGTAGGAGGCGGTCCAGGTGTTGCCGTAGACCGTGACCTCATCGCGGTCGCCGACCTTCCACTTCGCGCCGAGGTGCGAGGTGAGGGACTTATCCTTGGTGGAGATGCGGATCGTGACGCTTTCGCCGTTCATGACGGTGAAGTAGCCGCGGCCCGCGTCGTCGTTCATGGTAGGCTTGAACTCATCGAACACGCCGGACAGCAGCATATAGTCCGCGTCGATATCGTTAAAGGCGGTATCGTCGAAATGCACGTCACGATAGGCGACCATGTCCACGATGCCGAGGAAGGACGAATCGATGTGCAGCGCGTCGAGGATCATCTTCAGAATGCGCTTGAGATAGGTCAGGATATCGGCCTTCTTCTGCGTGCGCACGCCGGACACGACGATCTTGCAGTCGGTGGTCACGTTCTTGATGGTATAGGTGCGGCAGCCGTCGGAATCGACGCCGTCGGAGACCAGGGTCTCGGTGCCGTAGCCGATGAAGGCGCGGGCGGAATCCAGATCCTCGCCGTCGATGAACTCGGCAAGCTCGTTGCCGCCGCGGATCAGCACGACCTTGAGGTCAGCGTCCGAATAGCCGGAGCCGATGCGCACACGGAACTTGAAATCGTCCCCGTACAGGGCGAAGTGGGCGCTTTCGCCCTTGATGTTCTTGACGGAATAGCCCTCGCCCGAGGTCAGCTTCACGGAGAAGTGATTGCGCATCAGAGCGCTTTCGTTCACGGTAATGGTGAGGTCGCGGTCCGCAAGGATCTTATACTCGCCCATGTCGTCCGGATAGATCGCGCTGCCGTTGACGGACAGGGACACCGTTGCGCCGTTATAGACCTTGTTGGTGATGACCTTGAAGGAGACGGTCTCGCCGTCCTCCACGCTGATCGTGCCCTCATAGGCCTTCGGCGAGTAGGTGGTTCTGGGAGAGGGATCGTTCGGGTCGAACATAATGCGGTCGGCCGTGTAATAATACCCGTCGTTGGCAAGATAATAGATGCCGTTCGGGTCCTCCACGAACTCCATTCTGCCGTTATTGCTCTTCACAAAGGTGAACAGCGGATCGGTCACGCCGTAATTGTTGAGCGTGCCCGTGGGCGGCGTAAAGGTTACGGTGTGCGCGCCCGCTGCGGACACGGCAGGCACCATGAGAAGCGCCAGCATCAGAACGGAGAGCAGAACGCTGATTGTTTTTTTCATGTAAGATTCCTCCTGTCTCATTTTCAGATATTTGACAACAGATTTTTCAAAGAACACGTTTGGCTGTGATAAAGCGCCGGGGTCAGCAGGCGAAGTCCATCAGCTTCCACGCGCCGTTTTCCAGAGTCACAAAGGCGAAGCAGTCGTCGTCGATCTCCTGACCGTTGAGATACGACTCAAACAAGAGCACCGTCCCCTGCGTGACGTTGTAATCGCCCGGCGTTGCTTCGTAATTCTCCTGCATATACGCCGCCAGCGAGTCTCCCTGCAGAGTCCGGGTTTCCTTGATCCGGAGCTCCACATTTACCGCTTCCGAACCCGCTCCGCCGTCTTTATTCAGCAGGTTTTTCAGTTCTCCCGAAAAATCATAAAACGTTTCGTCATCCACCAGGTCGCCTTTTTCAGATAAGACGGCTTTATACGCCTCGTGATCTCCTTTGGCGCAGGCCTCCAAAAAAAGCTTCACAACAGCCTGCGGCGTACTCGTCTCGCTTTTCGCCGCGTCGGTCACATTGGTTTGGTCTCCGTTTTCGGAGCTTTGACCCGATCCGCAGGCGGCAAACGAGAACAGCAGCGTAAACACCAAAAGACAAACGATTCCTTTTTTCATAAGCACTTCCCTTTCCCGAATGCACTCGGATTACTTTAAATAAACCGTATCATTATCTGAATGAATTATACTATAAAGCTCCCCGAAATGCAAGAACATTTCCCCGATTTTCGTCAACGGAACTGCCGAATCGTGCCTCCCGAATTTGGGCAATTTGCCGAAAAACCCGCAAAAAAGGCCTCCGGACAAGCGGAGACCCTTCCGTTTCTTTTTACGGACGGCGCAAATAATTATACGCTTAAAAGGCCCGCGTCCAGCACGAACTGGCTGCCGGTGGCGTAGCGCGCCTTGTCGCTGGCCAGATACAGCACGAGGTTCGCGGTATCCTCCGGCTCGATCCACGGTACGGGCAGCAGGTTCCCGGCGGACGCCTCGGCGATCTCCTCCGGCGTTTTGCCCTCCATGGCGGCAAGGCCGTCGTTCATGGGCGTGTTCACGCCGGTGGGATGGATGGACACCACGCGGATGTTATAGGGCGCAAGCTCGATCGCCCACGCCTTCGTCAGCCCCGTGAGGCCCCACTTGGAGGCGGTGTAGTGCGACAGGCGGTTGCCGCCGCGCAGCCCCATGACGGAGGAATTGTTGATGATGACGCCGCTTTTCGCCGCCATCATATAGGGCGCAACGCGGCGCGTGACAATGAACGGCCCCTTGAGGTTGATATCGATCATCGCGTCCCACTCTTCGTCCGTCATTTCGTGCAGGCGCGCATAGGCGCAGATGCCCGCGTTGTTGAACAGGATATCGATCTTGCCGAACGCGGCGACGGTCCCCTCCACGGCGGCGGTGACGGCCTTGTCGTCCCGCACGTCCCCGGCAAAGATCTCGCATCTGCCGCCGAACGCCTCGATCTCGTCCTTCAGGCTTTTGAGCTCCGCGGACGTGCCGAATTCATACTTCGGGTATTCGATCTGCTTCGCCACGTCGAACGCAGCGATCGCGGCGCCCTCCTTTGCAAGCGCCAGCGCGGTGGCGCGACCCTGCCCGTGGGCGGCGCCGGTGATAAACGCAACCTTGTTTTCAAAATCAGCCATTGCGGCGTTCCTCCTTCGTCAGCAGTTTATGGTTATAAAGGACCTCGTCGAGATCCACCTTCATCACGGTGTTGAACAGGTTCGTGGCGACCATAAGCCCGCAGAACGCGACGATGGTGACGATCACCTCGTCCGAAAAGCGCTCCTTGAGTCCGTCGTAGACGTAGTCGGGGATGTTATGCGGGTCCAGCGACACGCAGGTGCCGAGCGTGTGCAGCAGCGCCTCGGTCTCGTTCATGGTCAGGTTTTCCGGGTCGTCGCCGCCGTCTTCCAGGATCTTCTTGAAGAAGGACCCGCAGATCAGACAGTCGTTGCCGGAGGAGACGGCGTAGGACAGAATGGAAAGCGCCCGGTCGCCGAGTACCGGCTGCAGTTCGTCGTAGAGCGTGTACCACTCCATATACGCCTTGAAGGACGGGACGTTGTGCAGGAGCGTGCGCTTCATATTCGTGATGCGGCCGTGCTTGTCGATCTGGTCGTCGTATTCGCGGCGGACCTCCTCGGACGCGGTCTCATATTCGGTCATCGGGACGTAAGGCATATTGACGGCTCCTTTCTCATAAAACCCACCTGCAAGGTAGGCTGAAAGTATCATAACACGGAAAACCGGCCTTGTCAAGACGAAAGACCGGTTTCTGCTCTTATAGGATCTCCCGGAGTATTATAGGATCCCCCGGAGTATTACAGGATCTCCCGGAGCGCCGCGGCGGCCGCGTCAAAGGCCGCGCGGTTAGAGGGATAGGCATATTCCTCCGTGACGGAGAACACGCTGCCGCTGACGGTCTCGAGCGCGTCAAGCCCGCTGAAGACCTTGAGGTGCGGCTCCAGCGTGAGGATCTTTTCGCCGTCCTTTTCGCCGAAACGGCGCAGGATCTCGGCGACGTTTCCGTCGCCCTTGCCCGGCGGCACCACGCCGCCGTCCGCAAAGCGGGCGTCCTTGACGTGCATATAGTCGATATAGGGCGCAAGGACCTCCCACGCCTCCAGCGGCTTTACGCCGCACTGGATGAAGTTCGCGGGGTCGAACACGCCGAGGATGCGTCCCCGGAACGCGGACAGGATCTCGAGGCAGCGCTCGGTGACGTCGCCGTAGATCCCCTTTTCGTTTTCGTGGCAGCACCACACGCCGTTTTCGCGCGCGTAGTCCGCAAAGCGTTCGAGCCGCCTGAAGACCTCGTCCTTATAAACGGCGGGGTCCTCCCCTGCCGGCATATAGAACGAGAACATGCGGATGCGCTTCGCGCCGAGGACGTTCGCGACCTCCACGGTCTGCCGGAATTTCTCGAAATGCGGCTCGAAATCGTCCGTGATGCGGATCTTGCCGTAGCCGGAGCCGATGGCGGAGATCCCGATCCCGGCGTCGTCAAGTCTCGCGCGCAGCTCCCGCGCCATGGCGGGGGTATAATCCGAAATGTTGCCCTCGTCCAGCCCGCGGGGCTCGAGGAGCGTCATGCCGTTGGCGCGCAGCGCCTCGATCTGTTCGGCGAGCGTTTTGCCCGCCTCATCCGCAAACGCGGAAAACACAAATTTCGCCATATGCGCCCCCGTGTTTATTCCTTGATGAGCTGCTTATACAGCCGGATGTATTCGTTCGCGCTCTTGCCCCAGGAGTTGTCGCACTCCATGGCGCGCTTTCTGAGGATCGCCCAGCCCTCATGGTCCGCATAGCCGTGCACAGCGCGGCGGATGGCGTGCAGCATATCGTGCGCGTTATAGTCCTCGAACACGAAGCCGTTGCCCTCGTTCAGGCCGGAATCCTGCACCGTATCCTTCAGGCCGCCGGTGGCGCGCACCACGGGCACGCTGCCGTAGCGCAGGGCGAACATCTGCGACAGCCCGCAGGGCTCAGACTTACTGGGCATGAGGAAGATATCGCTGCCGCCGTAGATGCGGGAGGCGAGCGCCGGGATGAAGCCGAGCTTGACCGCGACCTTGTCGGGATACTTCGACGCCATTTCGGAGAAGAAGGTCTCGTACTGCCATTCGCCGGAGCCGACGACCACGACCTGCACATCCTCGGTGGTGACAAGCTCCTCGAGCACGTGACGGACAAGATCGAAGCCCTTATGCCCGACCAGACGCGAGACGATGCCGATGACGGGCGTTTCCGGCTTCACGGGCAGGCCCATCTCCTTCTGCAGCGCCTCCTTGCACACGGCCTTGCCCGCCATGTCGTCCACGCTGTAATGCGCGGGCAGGGCGGGGTCCGTCGCCGGGTCGTTGGCGACGGTATCGATGCCGTTCAGGATGCCGTGCAGCTTCCACTGGCGTGCCTTCAGGATGGAATCGAGGCCGTAGGCGTACCACGGGTCCAAAATCTCCTGCGCGTAGGTCGGGGAGACGGTGGTGACGGCGTTGGCGCACTCGATGCCGCCCTTCATGAAGTTGATGCAGCCGTCGTTTTCCATCAGGCTGGCGTTCTCTTCGGAAAGGCCGACCACGTCGCCGAGGACCTCGTGCCCATACTGCCCCTGATACTGGATGTTATGGATGGTCAGCACGGTCTTGATGTTCTCATAGCCCTCCCGCTGGGCGTAATACAGCGAGTAATACACCGGCACAAGGGAGGTCTGCCAGTCGTTGCAGTTGATGATGTCGGGCTTGAAGTCGATGTGGGGCAGGATCTCCAGCACGGCGCGGGAGAAGAACGCGAAGCGCTCCGCGTCGTCATAATGCCCGTAGATGCCCTGACGCTTGAAGTAATACTGGTTATCGAGGAAGTAATAGATCACACCGTCGCGCTTGTACTCGAAGATGCCGCAATACTGCCGCCGCCACGAGACCGGCACGGTGATGTGGGTGATGAACCTCATGTCGTCCTTGTATTTCTGGTCGATGCCCTCATACAGAGGCAGCACCACGCGGCAGCCGATGAGCCGCCGCCGGAGCGCCGCGGGCAGGCTGCCCGCTACGTCGCCGAGTCCGCCGCTGGCAATAAAGGGCTTCGCTTCGCTGACTGCGTATAAAACTTTCATTGTATTCCTCCTTAGATCTGGATCCCCTTGCCGATATAAACGGGATAGGTTTCCGCGCCGGACAGCGTTTTGCCGGAGCGCACGGAGACGGACTTATCCGCCAGCACGTAATTGAGCTTCGCACCCTCGCCCACGAACGCCATGGGCATGAGGATGGAATTCTTCACCTCGGCGCCCTTTTCGACGCGGCAGCCGCGGAACAGGATGCAGTTTTCGACCGTGCCGTCGATGATGCAGCCGTCGGCGACCAGAGACGCGCGCGCGTTGGAGCCGATGCCGTAAACCGCCGGCATATCCTCATACACCTTCGTCATGACGGGGCGGTCCGTGCGGAACAGGCTTTCGTAATTCTCGCGGCGCAGCAGGTCGAAGTTGCCCTTGAAATAGGCGGCCAGCGAATTCACGTTCGCCACAAACCCCTTGTGCTCATAGGTGTGGATCTTGACTCTGCCGACCGCGCGGCGCAGCACGTCCTTGAACAGGGAGTATTCCCCGCGGGAGAACGCCTCGCGCACCAGACGCTCGACCAGGCTCTTCTTCAGCAGGCAGTTCGTGAGCAGATATTCCTCCTCGCCGCCGGTGGGCTCGCCGAGGCGCAGGGAGGTGATCAGATCGCCGAATTTGCTTTCCACGATCGGCTGGTTTTCAAAAGCCGGGGCGACGCCCACGTGCGAGACCATGGTGATATCCGCGCCGCTGAGCTCGTGCGCCGAGAAGACCGCCTCGAGATCGATATTCGCCACGTAGGAGCAGGAGGTCATGAAAACGTATTCCTGCTCGCTGCGCTCGAGGAAGTTGAGGATGTTGTGCAGCGCGCCGACCTCGCCCGCGTTATAGTTGCGCACGGCAGTGGCGTTGAACGGCGGCAGGAAATAAAGACCGTCGTTCTTTCTGGCAAGGTCCCACGGCTTGCCGGACCCGATATGGTCCATCAGGGACTGATAGTTATTGTTGGTCAGAACGCCCACCTTGGTGACGCCTGCGTTCACAAGGTTCGACAGCGCGAAATCCACCAGACGGTAGCCGCCGCCGAAGGGGACGGACGCCATGGAGCGGATGCCGGTCAGCTCCGGGACCTCCTCGTCGTGGACGTTCGCAAAAATCAGACCGAGTACGTTGTTGCCTCTCATTTGACTTCCCCCTCTCCCACGTTTTCGGCGATCATGTTCTTGCCCTTGATCACCGCGTTTTTGCCGATGACGACGCCCTCGCCGATGACGGCGACGCCCCAGTTTTCCAGATTCTCGCACTGCTGCGGATCCTCGCCGACGACCGCGCCGGACTCGATGACCGCGTTTTCGGCGACCATGGCGTACTGGACCGTGGCGCCCGCCTTGACGGTCGCGCCGGGCATGACGATGGAATATTTCACGTTCGCGCCGTCCTCCACGGTCACGTTGGAGAACAGGACGGAATAATCGATGTTGCCGGAGATCTTGGACCCGCCGGAGACCAGCGAATTCTCGACCTTCGCGTCGGGGCTGACGTAGTGCGGCGGCAGGGACGCGTTCTTGCAGTAGATGCGCCACGAGGTTTCGGTCAGGTCGATGTTGACCTTGGGATTGAGCAGGTCCAGATTCGCCTCCCACAGGCTGTCGATGGTGCCGACGTCCTTCCAGTAGCCGTCGAAGCGGTAGGCGTACATCCGCTCGCCCGCGCCGTGCATGGCGGGAATCACGTTCTTGCCGAAGTCGTTGGAGGAGTTCGGGTCCGCCTCGTCCGCGATCAGATACTCGCGCAGCTTCTTCCACGTGAACATATACACGCCCATGCTCGCCTTGTTGGACTTCGGGTTCTTGGGCTTTTCCTCAAACGCGGTGATCGCGCCGTCCTCGTCCGTGAACATCAGACCGAAGCGGGAGGCCTCCTCCCACGGGACCTCCAGCATGGCGATGGTGCAGGCGGCGTTCTTTTCCTTGTGGTACTGCAGCATCTTGTTGTAGTCCATCTTATAGATATGGTCGCCGGAGAGCACCGCCACGTATTCGGGATCGTAACGGTCGATGAAGTTGATGTTCTGATAGATCGCGTTGGCCGTGCCCTTGTACCACTCGGTCCCCTTGATCTGCTGATAGGGGGACAGCACGTGGACGCCGCCGTCGTTGCGGTCCAGGTCCCACGCCGCGCCGTTGCCGATGTAGTCGTTGAGCTCCAGCGGCTGATACTGCGTCAGCACGCCGACCGTGTAGATGCCGGAGTTCACGCAGTTCGACAGCGGAAAGTCGATGATGCGGTATTTACCGCCGTAGGGCACCGCGGGCTTCGCGATGTTTTTCGTCAGGATGCCGAGTCTGCTTCCCTGCCCGCCGGCAAGGAGCATGGCAAGCGTTTCGGTTTTTCTCGCCATTGAAATTCTTCCTTTCTTGTTTGATTACCGCTTTCAGCGGCTGAGTGGATGCGCGCCGGAAAGGCGCAGCTTTATGGTGGAATTTAATAATACACAAGCGTCAGCGCGCGGGTCAGGCTTCCCTGCGGCGAAGCGCCTCGAGCCCCACGGCGCAGCGCAGGATGGCTCTGGCGTCGCCTGCGGTGACGGCGCCGTCACCGTCCACGTCGGCGGCAAGGAATTCCAGGGAATCCTCGGCGAAGGTCTCGAGCAGGACCGCCCTTCTGAGCGCGAGCCGCGCGTCGGCGGCGGTCACACTGCCGTCAAGGTCCACGTCGCCGGGAAGAGTTTCCGGACCGCCCGTCGGCGGGATCTCCCGGGTCTCGACCGTCAGGCAGCGGGCGCACATCCGGCTCTCCTGCCCCGGTTCGGTCGCGGCAGCAGGGTAATCGACGGTCCATTCGCTCCAGCTATGCCCGAGCGCGTCGAGCGTTTCGGTATAGCTTTCGCCGCAGACGGTACAGGTATAAGTCATAACGCCCGCGTCCACGCAGGTCGGCGCGGGGGAACGGACGCCCCCGTCCCAGGTATGTTCGCCGGCAGCGGGGAGCGCCTCCGGACGCGTTACGCCGCAGACCGTACATGTATAGATCATCAGTCCGGCGGCGCCGCAGGTGGGCGCCTTCGTCATAACGCCCCCGTCCCACGTGTGTTCGCCGTCGGCAGGCATTTTTTCGGTATAGGTCTGACCGCAGACCGTACAGGTAAAGGTCCTGACGCCCGCGTCCACGCAGGTGGGCGCGGTCGTGACCGCGCCTTCGTTCCAGCTATGCTCGCCGACGGGCGGCAGGACGAGCGATTCGGCCGTGACCTCCGTTTCGGCGGTTTCATCGAGGTAATTGCGGCCGCAGATTTCGCAGTGATAATGCGCCTTCACGCCGGAAGCGCCGCAGGTGGGCGCGGTCTCCGGCACGAACGTCAAGTCGTGTTCATGAGGCGGATCGCCGAGCTCCAGCGTCATTTCGTCCGCGGGATCGGACGTAAACCTGACATGAATGCCGGAAAGCCGACGGGCGCTCCGCAGGTCCTCTTCGCCCTCGGCGCCGTAAAGCGGCAGCTCAAGCGACGCGCCGAGGGAGGGCGCGCACAGCTCCGCCCACGACGCGGCGGAAAAGGCGGCGCCGCCATGCTTCGGCTTGCCCGCGTCGCCGATAAAGGAGACCGCGCCGGTCTCATCCGTTTCGGGAAACAGCGGCATGACCGCGGGGTGATGGTCGCCGTTGTTGACGCTGTTATCCCCTGCATGGTCGTCGTACGTCTGCCGGTCGATATGCCAAAGGATCAGGCCGCCGTCCGGCCCGTAGGTACCGGCAAGACCCGCGTCCCAGCCGGTGAAGCGGCGGTTTTCAACGAGATAGGTCTCGTGCTCCCGGGACGTGCGGATGCGCAGCGCCTCGGGATGTTCGCCGATCCCGCGCAGGGTATAGGCCGTATTGTTTTCCGCTTCCATCGGGGCGACCCAGCCGAGGAAGATCTTGCTCCAGACGTCGAAGGAATAGGGACGGAAGGCCCCGGTCTCGGGATCGACGCCCCACGAGCCGTCGGACATGACGCTCAGCGCGCCGACGTCATAGCCGCTCCAATCCCCGACCGCAAAGGGCTCGGTGTCGTAAAGATCCGGCAGGCCGAGATAGTGGCCGAGCTCATGCGCCAGCACGCTGATCGGCTCCTGCTGCTCCGCGCGAAGCTGCTCCGCGATGGAAATATAGGCGCTCACGGCAACGCCGCCGGGAGCGGGGACGGAAAGATCCGAAAACCCGTAAAGATAAAGAATGGACGAGAGATCCCAGGCGTGCGACCAGAGATACCGCTCGGCGCCGTTTTCCGCAAGCTCCGATTCGGAGGAAAAGGAGCCCTCGAGCCCGGCGACCACAAAGCCGACGGCAAGCTCGTTATTGGCGATCTGCCCGTCGCCGTTCACGTCATAGGCGGAGAAATCCAGATACGCCCCCGCCTTTTCGATCGCCTCGATAAGGGCGATCGAAAGGGAACGCGTGTGCGCGTAATCCTCCGGGCTGAATTCCGCGGCGAGAAAAGACCAGTCGTCGTGCGGGACGGAAACCGAAACGTGGATCACGCCGTCGTTGGGGGCGTCCGCCCTGTTGCGGTTCGTTTCGCCGTCATAAACCGAGGTCTCGGCCACAGGCGCGAAGGTAAACTGCCCGTAGGACTGATCCTGATAATACTGCCGCAGGGAGTCGGCGCCGGTGAAGATCCTGCCGCTCCAGTCGAAGTCCTCCCGGTACGGCTCGTTCGGGAACTCCACGACGATCACGGCGAGCGGCAGCTCCTTTTCCGGCGCAGCGGGGTCGACCGCGCACACCGGAATGCCGCCCCCGCGCTTGGCGGGAAGGGCGTTCAGGCTGACGGCGGCGCCGGGGTGCGAGGGACAGCCGCCCGTTTCGCCGCCGACGCCGGGCGCCGGCGGAACCGCCGCAGCCGTGGCAACAAGCAGCACGTAAAGCAGCAGCGCCGTCAGGACCGGCAGCAGGAGACGCAAAACGCTTTTCCTCATGTTTTTTTCTTTTCCTTTTTTGTTCCGTATGGCGTGTATTTATAGTATACGCAGGAGAAGCCCGGCAGATCCACGGCGAAGGAATGGTCCTTGCCGTGCATCGGGAGCTTATTGGTATAAATGCGTTTCCTTGCCGCGTGCTGCCCGCCGAACGCGGCGTCTTCGGAATGCAGCAGTTCGGTGAGCACGCCGCGGCGCTCCACGCCGACGCGGTAGTCCTTGCGCTCCACGGGCGTGAAGTTGCACAGGCAGATCACGGTCTCCTCGTTTTTATTCTGCCGCGCGAAGGCGATCACGGAATTTTCGTTGTCGTCCGGCACCAACCAGCGGAAGCCGTCCCACGAATAGTCGACCTCCCACAGCGGGGACTGACTGCGGTAGACGGCGTTGAGCGCCTTCACAAAGGCCTGCAGGTCGTGATGCGCGGGGTAATCGAGCAGGAACCAGTCGAGCTGACGCTTTTCGTCCCACTCGATGAACTGCCCGAACTCCTGCCCCATGAACAGCAGCTTTTTGCCGGGATGCGCGTACATATAGCCGAGGAACGCCTTGAGCCCCTTGAATTTCTCCTCATAGCTGCCGGGCATTTTGTCCAGCAGGCTCTTTTTGCCGTGCACCACCTCGTCGTGCGAGATGGGCAGGATGAAGTTTTCGGAAAACGCGTAGAACAGGGAGAAGGTGATGAGATCGTGGTTATATTTTCTGGACAGGCCGTCAAGCTGCGAATAGCGCAGGATGTCGTTCATCCAGCCCATGTTCCACTTGAAGTTGAAGCCGAGGCCGCCGTCCGACGCGGGGCGCGAGACCATGGGCCAGGCGGTGGACTCCTCCGCGATCATCAGCGCGTACGGGAAGTCGCGGAAGATGCTCTCGTTCAGGGTGCGCAGGAACGCGACCGCCTCCAGATTCTCCCGGCCGCCGTAGATATTCGGGCGCCAGCCGCCGTTTTGCCTGCCGTAATCGAGATACAGCATGCTGGCGACCGCGTCCACCCGGATGCCGTCGACGTGATACTGCCGGAACCAGAAATGCGCGGAGCTGGTCAGGAAGCTGACGACCTCGCCCTTGCCGTAGTCGAAGATGCGCGTGCCCCAGTCGGCGTGCTCGCACTTGAGATCGTCCGTATATTCATAGAGCCGCGTGCCGTCGAACTCATACAGACCGTGCGCGTCCTTCGGGAAGTGGGCGGGCACCCAGTCGAGGATCACGCCGATCCCCTTCTGATGCAGCCGGTCCACGAGATACATGAAGTCGTGCGGCGTACCGTAGCGCGACGTGGCGGCGAAATAGCCCGTGACCTGATAGCCCCACGAGCCGTCGAACGGATGCTCCATCACGGGCAGGAACTCCACGTGCGTGTAGCCCATTTCCGAAACGTACTCCGGCAGGCTCTCGGCAAGGTCGCGGTAGGAGTACGGGGCGTCCTCGCCGTGGGTGCGCCACGAGCCGAGGTGCATTTCGTAGATATTGACGGGGCTTTCGTAGACGTTGCGCGCATACAGCGCGGCGAGATAGTCGCCGTCGCCCCATTCGTAGCCCTCGAGCTTATAGTATTTCGAGGCGTTCGCGGGCCGCGTTTCCGAATGGAAGGCATAGGGATCCGCCTTCATGCGCAGTTCGCCGTCCGCCCCGATCAGGCGGTATTTATACGCGTCGTAGACCTTGACGTCCGGCACCTCGACCTCCCACGTGCCGTCTTCCAGACGCGTCATCGCCGCGCCGGGATCGGCCCAACCATTGAAGTCGCCGACGACCGAGACCTCCTTCGCGCCGGGCGCGTAGACCCGGAAGGTGACGCCGCCCTCGCTTTCATGCGCGCCGAAATAGTCGTACGCGCAGGCGTTGCGTCCCTGATGGAAGAGGTAAAGGGGTACCTCGGACGCTTTTGTGTTCTTCTTTTTCATATAGATATCCCTCCGCATTTTAGTTTAACAAATTATTCATATTTTTTCAAGTGTAAATTTGACTATTTTGTTAGAAGCCTCTTTGTGGGATTTTCACAGTTTTTGTGCAAAGTGACGGTTTTTCGTTCAAATGCATAAAAAAGACCGCGTCTCAGGACGGCGCGGACAAGGGCGTCATTCCCTTATCCGCGCCGCGAAACGCGGTTTTGGTCGCGAAAAAAACGCGGCTCAGCGCCATTTCAGCAGCTCGAGCCCCACGGCGGCGCGCAGGATGGCGCGGGCGTCGCCGGCGGTAAGCAGACCGTCGAAATCCACGTCGGCGGCCAGGAAGGCGCGGCTGCCGGGCGCGTAGGCCTCCAGCGAAACGGCGGCGCGCAGGGCAAGGCGCGCGTCGGCGGCAGTCACCTTGCCGTCGTCGTCCACGTCGCCGGGCAGGAAGGGCTCGGTATCCTCGCCGAGCACGAACCTGCGGGAGAGCTCCTGCCCGCACACGGCGCAGGCAACGACCAGCTCATAGCCGGCTTCGGTCTCGTTTTCCTTCCGCGGCGCGCCCGGAACGTGCCCGGCGGGCGGGGTCTCATGGAGCAGCTTATGCTCGCCGCAGAGGGTACAGACGTAAACCTCGTAACCGCCTTCGGTGCAGGTGGCGGCGACCGGCTCGCCCTCAAGGACCAGACTGTGATTCTCGTTCTGGGGCAGCACCAGGGCGGACATCGTCGTTTCGTCCGCGCCGTTCACGTCCAGAAAGATCCCGCCGCAGCTATCGCAGACCCAATAGGCGGCGGTGCCGGAGGAGACGCAGGTGGCGGGCGTTTCGAGCACGTGCCGCATATCGTGCTTATGCACGCCGGGACCGATCCACAGGCGCATGGTCTCGCGCGCGTTGGAGGTAAAGGTGATCCTGATCCCGGAGCTCTTGCGGGAGCCGCGGCTGTTCGCAAGGATGCCGCTGCCGTAAAGCGGCAGGTTCAGGCTTTCGCCGAGGTCCGAAGCCGCCACGGACTGCCACATGGAATAGGAATGGAAGGGCTCGGTGAGCAGGACCGTGCGGGTATTGCCGACGTAATCGGTCTCGACCCTGCCGAACAGCTTCGTCTTCTGCTCCGGGAACAGGGGCATCACGGCGGGGCGGTGATCGGAATTGTTCACGGCGTTCATTTCGGCGTAGGCGTCATACACGGAATCGTCGATATGCCACAGGATCACGCCGCCGCGGCTGTCCGGGTAATCGGACGCCATGCCGGCGTCCCAGCCGATGAAGCTGCGGTTTTCGAGCAGATAATATTCGGAGGGGTTGGAGGTGGGGATCAGCAGCGCCGCCTGATTCCGGTCGGTCGCGGACAGCGTATATTCGCCGTTCTGCGTCCCCTGCCGCGGCGTGACCCAGCCGAGCACATAGCGGCTCCACATATCGAAGGAATAGGGGATGCAGGCGTCGGGGCCGCCGTCGGGGTCCACGCCCCAGCTCCCCGCGCACATGACGCTGAGCAGACCGACGTCATAGCCGGCCCAGGCGCCGTAGGCGTTGTATTCGGTATCGTACAGGTCCGGCAGCCCGAGGTAATGCCCGAGCTCGTGCGCCAGCACGCTGATGGGCTCCTGCGTATCCTTGGTGACGTGCTCGGCGATGGCGATGTAATCCGCCACCTGCACGCCGTCCACGACCGGCGCGGACATATCGTTGATGCCGAGCTCCTCAAACGCCTGCGGGATGTTCCAGGCGTGCGCCCAGAGATATTTCGAGCGGCCGAGGGGGCATTCCTCGTCGTAAGAGGCCTCGTACCCGGCGACCACGAAGCCGAGCGCCAGCTCGGTGCGGGCGATCACGCCGTCGCCGTCGCGGTCATAGGCCTGAAAGTCGATATATTCCCCGGCCTTCACGATCGCCTCGGAAAAGGCGGACAGCAGCGAGCGGCTCCGGCGCAGCTCCTCGTCCGCGTTCCGGTAATCGAGGGTCCAGTCCTCGTGCAGGCGGTCCAGCGTGACGTGGATCACGCCGTCCCCGGCCTTGTCCGCGGCGTTGCGGTTGCCGTTCACGCCGAAGGCGCTGGTCTCCTGCGCCGGGTCGAAGGTGAACTGCCCGTAGGACATATCGGTATAATACTGCCGCAGGGACTTGGGACCGGAAAAGATGGTATCCGCCCAGTTGAAGGTCGGCTCATACGGCAGGTCGCGGAACCCGATGACGACCATCACAAGCGGGATATCGCGTTTGGCAGGCTCCAGAGACGGGGCCGCCATAGCGCCGCCGGGACGCGTCCCGGACAGCTCAGACAGGGTGATATACGTCTCCCCCGCGTGGGAGGGACAGGCATGGCCCGCCTGCCAGCCGGAGCCGGGTGCGGGCGGCACCGCGCCGGCTGTGACGCCGAGGCACAACGCCAGCAGCGCAAGGGTCAGCACGATGAGAAACAGTTTCAGGGATTGCTTCATAGGGAGTCTCCAGATTTTATATTTGCCGGGAAACGGCAGGAGCAGATGCAGAATCCTGCATTTTATATGCACTTTGCGTCTGAGCAGCCGCGTCAGGCGTTCACGAACCGGCGCAGCCGGTCCATGCCGTCCTCCACGTTTTTGCGGGAGGTTGCGAGGTTCAGGCGCACGAAGGTCTCGCCCGTTTTGCCGTAGACGTTTCCGGCGTTCAGGAACAGGCCGGTCTCTTCGCGCAGGCGGCGGCAGAAGTCCGCGGCGTCGTCGGTCACGGCGGCGCAGTCGATCCACATCAGATAGGTCGCCTCCCCATGCACGGGAACGAGCGCAGGGATCTTTTCGCGGATATAATCCTCCGCGAACCGGCGGCTTTCGGCGACGTAGGCGTTCATTTCATTGACCCAGTCCTCGCTCTCGTTGAACGCGGCGAGCGTCGCCTCCACCGCAAAGGCGTTCGGCTCCGCGACCTCGTCCGTGTTGAGCGCGCGCCACATTTTATGGCGCAGAAAGGGGTCCGGCACATAGACGGCGGCGGAGCCCAGCCCCGCAAGGTTAAAGCACTTGCCGGGGGAAAGGCAGGTCACGCTGATCGCGGCGCAGGTCTCGCCCGCGGCGGCGAAGGGGACGTAGCCGGTCCCTGGCAGCGTGATATCGCAATGGATCTCGTCCGAAATGACGGTCACGCCGTGCTTTTTGCACAGCTCGCCCACGGCAGCCAGCTCCGCCCGCGTCCAGATGCGCCCCACGGGGTTGTGCGGGTTGCAGAAGATCAGCAGGCTGACCTGCGGGTCGGCGAGCGCCGCCTCGAGCGCAGGGAAATCGATCTCATAGCGCCCGTTTGCGTACAGCAGCGGGACCTCCACGGGCACGCGCCCGTTGTTGACGATGGAGTTGAAGAAAATGTTATACACGGGCGTGAGCACGACCGCCTTTTCGGCGGGTGTGGTGAGCTTGCGCACTGCGGTGGAGATGGCGGGAATGACGCCGGTGGTGAAAATCAGCGCGTCGGGGTCCATTTCCAGCCCGTGGCGGCGGCGCCACCAAGCGACGTAGGCATCGTTCCACGCGGCGGGCAGGTCCGAATAGCCGAACACGCCGTGCGCCACCCGGTTTTCCAGCGCGGCGCGGATCGCGGGCGCGGCGGCAAAGTCCATATCCGCCACCCACATGGGCAGCTCGTTTTCCTTCACGTCCCACTTGACCGCGCCGATGCGGCGGCGGTCCGGGATCTGATCAAACCATTCGCGCATGTTCAGTTCCTCACCGTGATCTTCGTCTTCGCGGGGTCGATCTTATCCGCCTCAAGGATCAGCTCCCCGATGGAATCGGCGGTAATGAAGCCGCTTCTCGGGTTGAGCACCGAGTCCACGCCGGAGGCGATCTCGGCCTCCACGTCCGAATACTCGAACGCGAGGGTGGTGTTGATCAGCTTGCAGTTGACGAGCTTCAGATTTTTGATGTAGCACATGCCCTGCAGGGATTCGATCGTACAGTTCACGAGCGTGAGGTTTTCGGCGTTCCAGCCGAGGTACTCGCCGCAGAGATAGGAATTTTCCACCGTGACGTTTTCGGTGTTCCAGAACGCGTCCTTCGAGAGCAGCACGCTGTTTTTCACGGTCACGTTCTTCGCGCCGTCGAAGGAATAGTTGCCGTCCAGCCGCAGGTTTTCCACGGTCACGTTTTCGCAGTTCATGCAAAAATACGGGCCCTTGGCGCTCACGTTCGTCAGGCGCACGCCGTCGCACGACCAAAGGGTCTCCTCCGCGTTCGTGAGGTCCACGTTTTCGAGCGTGACGTCCTTACAGCGGCGGAAATTCTTGGGCGCCTGGATCAGCGCGTTTTTCACCGTGACGTTCCGGGTGTACCACACCCCGGCTCTGGCGTGCTCAAACCAGTGCGTGCGGTCCGTGACGACGTTTTTGCAGTACCACAGCGGATATTTCCAGCGGAAGGCGCAGCCCTCCAGCGTCAGGTCGGCGCTCTCCTTGAGCGGAGATTCGCCGTCCTCGAAAATACAGTCGGTAAATACGGCGTCCACGGTGCCGAAGGCGGCCCGCTCGCCGGTCAGTTTTTGTTGGGAATAGGTTTTCATAGGGCTGACATCGTCCTTGCTTTGAAATAGGTTGCCTTGCGGAAAAGACCGCAAACTCTGACAGATACAGTGTAGCACAAAATTCGGTTCATGTCAAATTTAATTTTATACAATGTTTTAAAGGGTTTTCCGGTTTCTCCCGTTGTTTGCGATCGCCCCCCGCCCGGCGGAAACAAACGCGCCGCCGCGTCCGGTGAACGGCGCGGCGGCGCAGTGCCCACAGGGAAAAACGCCCGCAAGCGGTTATTTCGCAATGACCTGCGCCAGGAGCTTCACGTAGCTGACCAGCATTTTGACCATGGCGACGACGAAATTGAAGCCCGAGGCATAGACCGTGGAGAAAAAGCTCTGGTCCCGGCGGCAGGCGTCGGACCCGCCCGTTGCGGTCTTTTTGATCGCGAAGCGGTCGATCTCGCTGACCTCGCGGGTCTCGTCGTCCACGGTGTAGGCCTTATAGACCAGTCTGCCGTCCTCGATCTCGACGGTGGCGAAGCACCCGCCGACGCCGCGCGTGGAGAGGGTCTTTTCGGCGACCGCATGGATGGGGTCGATGGCGTTTTCGTTCACCACGTAGCGCTTTGTGCCCGCGGTGGAGGGGATGGCATAGACGGTCCCGGCGGGGTCCACGGCAAAAGTGGTCTGCTCGCCGCCGAAGGTCTCGGTGACGTAGGTCACGCCGCCGACGCGCTTTTCGCCCTTGACGAAGTCGGTGCGCATATACATATGGTCGTGGCCGGAGAGCACCACGTCGATGCCCAGCTCATCGATGATCGGCAGCAGCACGTCGCGCATCACGATGGTGTCGGGCTTGTTGATGTTCTTGCCCGCGGAATACAGCGAGCGGTGCATGAGCAGGATCTTCCACGTGGCGTCGGAGCCGTTCATGTCGTTGCGCAGCCAGTTTTTCTGCGCCTGGCTCATGGGGTACATATCGTTCGTGTTCAGCACCGCGAAATGCGCGTTGCCGTAGTCGAAGGAATAATACACGCCCTCGATGGAGCGGTTATCCGTTTTATCGAGGCAGAAGGTATTGCGGAAGCAGAAGGTGTTGAGCTTGTTCGTGATGTTGCCGTCGTGATTGCCCGCGACCGGCACGCCCGTGAACGCGTTGTTATAGGGCGCGAAGGCCCGGAAATACGCGTCCCACTCCTCGTTCGTGTTGTCGTTGACGTAGTCGCCGAGGTTCACGATGAATTCCGCGTCCGGCAGCGTTTCCACCGCGCCCTGCAGGGTCTCGGCGGCGTGCAGGAAGTCCTCCTGACTGCTCGCCTGCACGTCCGCGACGGTGATGAAGGAAAAGGCGGCGTCCCGGTCGTCCGTGACGAAGGCGCACGGCGCGGACCACACGCCCGCGGCGCGGTCGCCCACCCGGTAGGTATAGGCGGTGCCGGGGGTCAGATCCGTGACGGCGACCTGATGGGAATACTGCCCGCGATAAAGCGTCTGCCCGCCCGTATAGGCCTTCGCCCCGTCAAAGGAGCCGTTGAAGCGCGCGGTCTCGATCAGATCCAGATCCGTACCGGCCCTGCCTTCGGTGAACCAGCAGAAGCCCCTGCCCGTGGCGCCGTCCCCGTAAACGGAGACGTTCACGCGCTTGACCTCGTTCTTCCCGGCGGCGAACGCCGCGGCGGAAAACGCCAGCAAGAGCGCCAGCGTGAGCGAAAGAATGCGAAGAAAACGGCGTTTCATAACAGAACCTCCTTAAACGATTTCCTTGAACGATGCCGGGTAGCGGAAATGCTTTTATTCTCGGTTATAAGGAACCGCGGCTTAAACGCCCGCGCTGCGCAGCTTCACCAGATCCCGGTATGAGATCAGATGGATCCCGTGGGTCTTGAAGGCGGCGTGGGTCTCGGGGTCCTTCATGACCCGGTATTCCCAACTCCGGCGGCGCCAGGAGCCGGTGATGCCCCTGAGCTCCTCGGTATCGAGCGCGGGGTGGATATAGGTCTCGCTGATCCCGTACGGAATGCGGATCAGGTATTCAATGAAATTGCGTTTGAATTCCTCATACGTCTCGCCGGTCTCGATCTGCTCCGGGAAAATCAGGAAATCCGGCATCGGGACCTTATAGATCCGGCTCAGCGCCGCGCAGATCCGGCACATGGCGAGGAACAGGCCCATCGGCGCCTCCGGCGGGCACTGGCTTCTGAGGGGCTTGGAGAACATGCGGAAGGGATAGCCCTTTCTGCCGCAGAGCTTAATGGTCTTCGGCAGCATGAGATAGCGGCCGTTGAGCCCGTAGACCGCGCCCATGTGCGAATCGACGTGGGAGGGCTTCATGCCCCGGTTTTCGCAGAACTCGATCTGCGCCAGCGACTCCGCCAGCGCCTCGTCCTCGTCGCAGTGCGCCTCGAAATCCTCGCTTTCGGGCCACATGCGTCCCTCCGGCGTTTCCAGCGACTTTCCGCCGGTCAGGGAGCCCCAGGGCCAGCGCTCCCGCCACTCGTTCGTGTGGGTCAGGTGTACGCCGATGGCGTATTCCGGGTGCGCCGCGGCAAACGCGACCGCCTCCTCGGCGCCGGGACAGGGCGTCATGATCGTGGAGGACTTCAGGCAGCCGCTCTCGAACAGGTCGAACACGGCAAGGTTCGCGGAATGGCACATGCCGAAATCGTCCGCGTTGATGATCAGATATTTGCGTTGAACGGTTTTGCTCATAGTTCCTCCTTCCGCCTCCTTCGGCGGCTTTGTCGCTTGTGAAATCCGGGATGCGGAATCCCGCGGCGAAATGCCGGAAGAGCCGCGCCCTTGCCTTTTTAACCGCCGCCCGCAGATCCCGAGACATTTTTATATATTTCTCACGCTTCCGCGCGTTACGCGGCTTCCTCAAAGCTCCCCGTGCTCGGCGAGGTATTTCGTTTCGGCTTCCTTATCCGCCTTGCTCTGCGCTTTCACGGCGGCGCGGACCGCCTTGCGGTTCTTGCCGATGATGCCGTTTTTGCTGAAGGCAACGAAGAACATCCCGACCAGCGCCCCCGCCCCGGCAAGGATCAGGTCCATCATGGTATCCATCAGGCCGCCCTCGTCCAGAATAAAGGACTGCTGCAGGGTATAGCCGTAAAGCCGGTCCATGGTGAACTCATAGAACTCCCACGCGACCGAGATGAAGACCGAGAACAGCAAACTGAACATGGAGGCGAGCGCCGGGCTCAGGTGACGGCTCTTGCCCTGGAACACCACGGCGAAGTCATAGGCGAAATACGCCGCGACCACGCCCGCCATGAAGTGCTCCAGCACGTCCACGTAGGCGAAGTTGGTTTTGGTGTTCAACACGTAGCCGACCACCACGCCGAAGGTGATGAAGAGATTCAGCAGCGTCTGCGGGAAATAGCCGATGCGGGTGATGAAGCTTTTGCCGCCGAAAAGCTGCCACATATCCCACATGTGCGTAAAGGCGATGGCGAAGATCCCCATCAGGAACTTGGTCGTGGAGCCGTGCAGCAGACCGTAGATCCCGAAGATCAGCAGCGCCAGACGGCAGCACCACCACAGCACGAGCTGCGGCATGGGGACTTTGTTGAGTCGGTTGAGCTTTTTTTTCATGAAACAGGGTCATCCTTTATTTCCGGTGGTTTTTTCGTACATTTAATCATATCACAGAAACGCGTCCGATTCAACCGTCAGAAATGACGAATTTTCGGACGTTGATTACATTTTTTCAACAAAAGCCGGGGCGGCGGCAGTCGGAAAAACCGCCGGGCGCGGCGGGTTTTCGTCGCAAATTCCGTCAAACGGGATTGACAGCGCAAAAACAAGGGCGTATAATGGTAAAAAAGACGTACAAAGGCAGAGGTGCAGAATATGGACTACAACGATCTTCCCGCACGCGAACCCTACGACCCCGCGAACGACCCCGAAATGCTCGCCTCGGGCGCGGACGGCTTTGCCGACGCCGCGAAGGAGTCGGCGGACGACCCGCACGCGCCGGCGCAGTCCGGCTTCCGCCTGCCGGACCTCGGTCCCGCCCCTGCGCCTGCCGCACAGGAACCGGAAGCGCCCGCCCCCGCGCCCGCTGCGCAGCCCTATGGGGGGCAGGGGTACGGTCAGCCCGCACAGCAGCCCTATGGGCAGCCGCCGGTTTACGGGCAGCAGCCGCCGGTCTATGGGCAGCCGCCGGTCTACGGGCAGCCTTATCCCCCGCAGCAGGGCTACGCGCCGACGGCCCCGCAGCAGGGCTATTACCCGCAGCAGGGCTACGGCTGGGCGCCGGGCTACGGGCAGCCGATGCCGATCGAAGCGACCGGCACCTTCAGCGTTCAGCTTCTGGACCCGCGCGTGGGGCGCTTTAAGCCGCAGATCAATCCCTGCAACGGCGTGATCCGCTTTGAAGATCCCTTCCTCGTCGTGGGCACCGTGGGACCCGGCCCGCAGCCCATGTTCTCCCCCGCCCTGCCCGCCGCAAAGGAGCGCGCGCGGTTTTCGCTGCAGGAGATCGTGCAGCTCGGCTACGAGGGCCCTACCGCCGGGCAATGGTTCATCATGCTGCGCGATAACCGCAAGATCACGCTGAATCTGCGCGGCCGCATGAACGAGCTTTTCGTCATGAAAATGCGGCAGTTCGGGCTGCTGCGCTGACGCTTTCCCGCAAAATCAAAAAGGCTGTCTCACGCGAGGCAGCCTTTTCCGTTATGGTTGATCCCATCGCCCGGCTTCCCGCAGCAGGATCTCATAGGTGCGGTCGAAGTCCTCCCGCGTCAGGGTCCCGCTTGCATAGAGCTCGCGCAGGAGCGATAGCTTCGCCTGCGTTTCGGCGGGCAGGTCGGGCTCTGTCGGCAGGGGCTCCGGCGCGGGGTCCGGCT
>CACZGD010000009.1 GCA_902780565.1 Oscillospiraceae bacterium | reverse complement strand
AATCAGCGGCTATGAAGCGTCGCAGTGCTGTACCATGCGTTACACGGAAGCGCTTTTGTGCTGGCATAAAAACAAGGAAATGTTTACCTATGATCCGTTTGCGCCGGTCGTGACAGAAGCTGACGGCAGGCGTTTTTCCGACGACCGCCTGGTCGTTCTTACCGGCGGAGAGGTCCGGCCGATCTTCTCGTGTAATACCGTTCCGAAGGAAAAACTCGAAACGTTGAAGCTCAAGGTGCTGTTCTGATTGGCCGGTCGGGTCGCAGGAACATCGTCACATAAAATGGGCGCGCTATAAAATGCGCCGAAAAAAAACAAAGACGCATACGGCATCGTAATTGCAACCCGCTTAACATAATTCAGAATATGAGATTTCTCTCGTTTTAATCTTCGAATAATAGGATTGCCATTCTGATATCTTCTCCAGCATAGCTTCTATCAGCTCATATATTGATTCTCACCTGTTTTTTACTTAACCATCCGTTTTTTCTTTTCTGTATTTCTGTTGATCAACATAAGCATTATAACATATGCAAAAACTGATTTCTCCCTAATATTTAGAGATAAAAAAATTTTGTTATTATCGTATTCTCTGATATGGTATACTAAAACTCCATACATAATCTAGGAGGAAAAAAGTATGCCAAAAATCTATACAAACCAACAAAAGAAAGAATGGGTCAAAGCATACCACGAAGGAAAAAGCGTAACAGAGATTTGCGCAAGCGGTAAACCGTCCAAAAACAGTCTTTACAAATGGATCAAAGAGTTTAATGGTTTTATCACAGAAAACGGGACGGAAATCTCAGGTCATCGGCTTGTTACGTTGGAACAGCAAAACCGTCACTTGACTGAGATGCGAACATTTCAAAAGTCTGCCCATGCAATGCAAGTTCACCGAGAGAAGAAAAACTGAGAGCAGTGGAAAAGCTGGAAGGACAGTTTTCGCTGCATGCCATTTGTGATTATTTATCGTTGCCCCGCGGGACTTATTACAACTATAAAAAGACAAAGGACAAGGTTTACGTAGAAGACCAAAAAGACGAATTTTTCAAGCCATTGATATTAGAATTATTCGTTGCAAGTGGCGAGCGCTTCGGCGTTAGACCGATCCGACAAAGACTGAAACAACAGGGATATGAAATCGGTGAGCGCAGGATCCGACGATTGATGGAGGAAATGGGGCTGACGCCGTTCAGCCAACGGGAGGTCAGTCACTATTATAATCCATCTTCCGGAATAAGCAAAAACAGATTAAAAAGGAAGTTCACCCAAACGGAGCCGAATAAGGTTTGGGTCAGCGATTTTACTTACATATTTGTTGACCGAAAACAGTATTACCTGTGTGTGGTTATGGACTTGTTTTCCAGAAAGATCGTTGGATATAAGCTGTCGGATAAGGCTGACGCTGCGTTTGTTGCGGAAACCACACATGAAGCATTTATGTCAAGAGGAAAACCAAAGAATCTGATGTTTCACAGTGATTCCGGAATTCAGTATACGTCAAAAGAGTTTTTTCGTTTGCTGAAAAGTTTCGCAACTTTTAAGAAAGAGGAACTGTATCATAAAGAATACCATACATATGAAGAACTGAGAGACGGAATCGACGAGTACATTTTATTCTATAATCAGATCCGTCCGCATAAAAAACTAAAGTACGTTGCTCCGTGTGAATATGAAGAAGCGTACTACAAAAATCTGAAACAGAAATGAACCACCGAACAGGTGAATAAAAAGACCGCCCCTGAACTGTATCAAAGGCGGATATATATGGCGTTGTCAAATAAAAATGGATCCTGTCTTTTTTGGTAAAGTCACAAATAAAGTGTACCAAATTTCGACAGGATTCCACTTGGTGGGAGAGAGTGGATTCGAACCACTGAAGTCGTCGACAACAGATTTACAGTCTGCCCCCTTTGGCCGCTCGGGAACTCTCCCATATGAAATTTTGGAGCTGGTGGACGGACTCGAACCCCCGACCTGCTGATTACAAATCAGCTGCTCTACCAACTGAGCTACACCAGCGAATGTCCGTTACCAACAACGCAAGAGAAACTATATCACAATTTTTACGGTTCGTCAAGTGTTTTTTTATAATTTTCGGATTTTTTTGTACCGTTATTAATCGATCATTTGTCCCGGTCGGTCCGGGCATCCGGGGGTATGCAGGAAAAACCTTTCATGCGATCCGTCTGATTCGGTTCGGGCGGTGTGGACGCCGGGCTGTCGGACCCGGCGAAAAGGGAGCGGCCGGGCGCTCACGGCGGCTGAACGGCAAGACTGCAGGACGGCAGGACCGCAAGGTACCACGGCGGCAGGACGGCAGGACCGCAAGGTATCACGGCTGCCGAACGGCAAGACGGCAAGGAAGCAAACTGTCAGGGCGACAAGACGTCAGGGAAGCAAGGAGGCACGGCTGCCGGGCGCTCACGGCGGCTGGGCGGGATCGGCTCCCGTTTCTCCGCACCCGTTCCGCCCGGGACCGCATTCCAATGCCGACCGCGGCTCCTGACCTTTCGTATTCGCTTCCCGTATCCCGTACAAGCAGCCCGTCCGCCGTCTGCCGCAGGCGGCCTATTTTCTCCCCTTAAGCAGCAGGGCGGAGATGATCGCGGTGAGGGGGATGGCGAGAATCATGCCGACGGAGGAGGCGACGCCGGAGATCAGCTCGATGGCGACGTAGGCGGAGGGATAGAGCTGGAAGGGCTGCAGACCCAGCGAATAGAGATAGATGATCAGCGTAAAGCCCGCGCCGAGGAAGGCAAGGATCAGGGTGTTTGTCATGGTGCCGACCATATCGCGCCCGATGTTCATGCCGGAGCGGAACAGCTCGCGCACGCCGCGTTCGGGGTCGGCGGCGTGGACCTCCTCCAGCGCGGAGGAGATGCTCATGGCGACGTCCATGACTGCGCCGAGGGCGGAGATGACGACCCCGCCGACGAGCAGACCCTTGAGCCCGATGGGGGTGCCGGTCTGGCGGAGCTGCAGCAGCGCCTCCACGTCCGCGATCCGCAGACCGTTGACCCGCGCCATGGCCTGCGCGAGCAGCCCGAAGCCGAGGGCGATGGCGGTGCCCGCGACCGCGCCGAGCATGGCGCACACGGATTTGCGGTGCAGCCCGCCGAGAATGACAAACGTGACGACCGCGATGAACGCCGCCGCGACAAAGACCGTGGGCAGTGTGGGGAAGCCCCGCAGCAGCAGGGGGATCAGGACCGTGAAGAGCACCAGCACCGTGAGCGCGAGGGACACGAGCGACTTGACGCCGGTTTTGCCGCCGACGAGCGCGGTGACGAGGAAGAACAGGAGCAGCACGATCACGAGCGCGGGGATGCGGTCATACTCATAGACGCTGGCGCGCAGGCTGCCGTCCTGATAGGTGGAAACGATCAGCGCCACGCCGTCGCCCGCCTTCACGGGCACGCTGCTGACGGGACCGACGTAGTTATACACGTTTTCGAGCGTCCGCCCCTTATAGCGCCCGGAGCGGATCTCCACCGTGAGGGTCTGCTGCCCGCGATAGGCGCCGTCCGCGGTCTCATCCGGCGCGGAGGTATCCGCCGTGACTGCCAGCACGATCCCCTTTTCGTATTCGGCGTAATCCCCGACCTTCGCTTCGTCGGGCGCGTTCGGGGTCAGATACACCGTGCGCGCGGGGTAATACAGGGCCACGCGGTCCCCGTCCTGCGGGGGCTGGTCCAGCGGCGCGAGATTGCCCGCGTCGTCCGCGAACCAGAACTGCATCGGGAAGCTGGAGGCGCCCTCCTGATAGGGGTATGCCGTGAAGCCGCCGATATGGCACACCGCAAGGGGCGCGCCGTCGGTCACGGCAGCGGCGTTTTTGAGGACAAAGGTCCCGTCGCCGAGCGGTTCGACCTTCCATTCGGCGCGGTCCGTGCGCCGGTCGGCAAAATACAGCGCGTCCTCCGTCTCCCCTGCCGTGAGGTATTTTCCGTCATGGGAAAAGAGGAAGGTCCCCTGCTCGTCCGTCACGTCCAGCAGCGCCATATCGTCCGTGACCTTCGGCGAGACCGCAAGGTCGCCGGTCTGCCCGAGCAGCGTGGAGGGGGCGTTTTCCTCCTGCTGCAGCCAGAGGCGCAGCCCGAGCACCGCCGCCAGCGCCAGCAGCAGCACAAGCGCCCCCCATTTTTCCCGCCAAAGCCATTTTCCGAGCCGGGACAGCAATTCCCCGGCGCTTCTGTTTTCCCTGCGTTTCATGCCGCGTCTCCTTACCGATTTCTGGTATCATCATAGCAGGATTTTCCGTCCCTGTCAAGAAAAACGCCGCAGCGTCGCCGAAGGGTCATCGTATCGTTTGATACATTAAATAATATTAATAAAAAATAAACAGGGATATTTTTAAAAACTATGTAGCAATCGGCGGAAAAACAAGTTATAATAGACATGTCTGTTTCTTTACCAAAAACAGGTAAACAAAACGAAAGGAAGAATGCAACATGAACAGGCAACTCAGAAAAGTCCTTGCCGTGATTCTTGCGATCGGCATGCTCATGAGCACGTTCACGGTTCTCGGCATGGCGGCGGACGCCGACGTGCAGACGTGGACGAGGGTCGATCTCAGTGAGATCACAGCCGAGGACAAAGTCGCCATCACCATGACCTACACGGACGGGACTACTTGGGTACTGCCCGCGGACACCAAGACCAATAAGGGTATCAGTGCTATCGTCGTGACCGTTGACGGCGACACGCTGACCTCCGACAGCGGTAACTACGGCTGGACGTTCACTTCAACGGACGGCGGCTACTACATTACCAACGCCGAAGGAAAATACCTCTACGTTATCAATGACAATAACGGCGTGCGCGTCAACACTACGCCGTGCGTCTGGTCCTTGGATGCCACCGGGCATTATCTGGCAGGTGCAGATACCAACGGCACTACCCGTTATCTCGGCGTATACAGATCTACGCCCGACTGGCGTGCATACACCAACACGACCAACAACACCAAAGGCCAGACCGTCGGCTTCTGGAAGCTGAACACGGAAGAAGAAGCCAAGACCGGTATCGTCACCGACCTTGCCGACCTGACGGACGGCGCGACGGTCGTCATCTTCAACAAGGCGCACATGAAGGCGCTGTCCCAGACCTACAACGGCTACTATAACGCCGGTGTGGACGTGACACTCTCCGAGGAAGGCGCGCTTTCCGGTTTCACCGCGACCGAGGTCTGGACCGTCGGCGTGAACGCGGACGACAACACCTACACCTTCTCCACCGCCGAGGGCAAGAAGCTTTCGATGGCGGATTCCCGTACCAGCCTGCCGCTGGACGACGCCAACCCCAACTGGCTGCTGACCCCCGTTGAGGGCGTCGAGGGCGCGTTCTACATTGAGAACACCGTGCGCACCAACGCCCGCATCGAGTGGTACGATTCCAACAACAACTGGAGCGCGTACTACAACAACAACGACGGCGAGCTGTTCCAGCAGTATTTCTATCTCGTTGACGAGATCCCCGAGACCCCCGTTGAGCCCGACGATCCCACCGAGGAAACCGTCTATGAGCTCCTCACCGAGGCGCCCGCGGACGGCGCGAAGATCGTCATCCACAACCCCGCCTCCAACGCGGTCCTCACCGCGACCGCTTCCGGCAATAAGCTCGCCGGTACCGCCGCAACGCCTGCCGAAGGCAAGCTGACCCTGACCGACGACATGGCTGTCCTGACCGTCAGCTACACCGACGACGGCAAGCTCCTTTTCGAGCATGACGGCAAATACCTCACCTCCACCGGCACCGGCAACAACCTGAGCTTTGCCGACGCCGATACGGGCTGGACCCTTGCCGAGGACGGCGGTCACTACACGCTTGACCAGCTCCGTCGCCAACTACAACGGCAACTACAACCAGGCCCTGGAGTATTACAACGGCAACTTCACCACCTACGGTCTGAAGAACGGCAACGCCGCCTATCAGTTCGATTTCTACGGCGAGCCCGCGGCGAAGTCCGGCGTTGTGACGGATCTCGCGCAGCTCACCGACGGCGCGAAGGTCGTCATCTTCAACAAGGCCAACCTCATGGCGCTCTCCTCCACCTACGCCGGGAACTATAACGCCGGCGTGGCAGTCACCCTTTCCGACGAAGGCGCGCTTTCCGGCTACGGCGCGACGGAGATCTGGACCGTGGGCGTGAACGCTTCCGACAACACCTACACCTTCTCCACCGCCGACGGCAAGAAGCTGTCCATGGATACCTCCTATTCCAGCATGCCGCTGGATAAGGTCAACGACGCGTGGACCGTGACCGCCGTGCCCGGCAGCACCGACGGCGCGTTCTTCATCGACAACGTCGGCCGCAGCGGCTACCGCATCGAGTGGTACGCCGACAAGGGCAACTGGAGCAGCTACTACAAGAATAACGACGGCGAGCTGTTCCAGCAGTACTTCTATCTGGTCGTCGACGAGACGCCCGACACGCCCGTGGAGCCCGGCGAGGAAAAGTCCTACGGCCTGTCCTCCACCCTTGCCACCGGCGATAAGGTCATCCTGTTCAACGACGGGTTCGACAAGGCGATCTCCTCCGAGGTCATCTCCAACTACTACCTCGGCGGCAAGGACTTTGCGCCCGAGGCCGGCGTCATCAAGACCGCCGACGCCTCCGTCGTGTGGGAAGTGACCGTCAACAACGACGGCACCTATACCTTCACGCAGGACGGCAAGACGCTGGGCGGCACGCAGAGCACCAACGCCACCAGCGGCAAGGTCTATAACAACATCGCCCTCACCGGCGCGACCGCCACCAACTGGACCGCAGAGGCCGCGGGCGACGGCGTTCACCTGTACCTTGCGGATCTGCCCTCCTCCAAGGACGGCGGCCACATCTACATCGACTGGTATTCCAATTACAACGAGTTCTCCCTGGTGGATTACTCCAATCCCGGCACGAACTCCGCGTTCATCTTCACCTTCTATAAGGAAGGCGCCGAGCCCGAAGAGCCCGCCGAGACCGGCGACCTTGTCACCTCTCTCAGCCAGCTGACCGACGGCGCGACCGTGGCGATCTACTCCCCCGGTCACAAGACCGCCATCTCCACCAAGCCCAACGGCGACTGGTACCTGAAGGCCAACAACGCCACCGTTGAAAACGGCAAGGTCGTGAACTTCACCTCCGACTTCGTGTGGAAGGTCAAGGTCAACGAAGACGGCACCTATACCTTCATTTCCAACGACGACGAGACCAAGTCCATCACCGTGTGGGCCTCCGGCACCTACGCCGAGGTCACTGTGGACTATGAAAAGTACGCCGAATCCGGCGACAACACCTGGAAGCTCGACCCCGCGAAGACCGCGAACTGCTTCTACGTCAGCTCCCCCAAGATCTCCGGCGACAGAGGCCCCGCTTATCTTGAAGCTTACGTGCGCAACGAATTCGAGGTCTTCTCCGGCTACTTCACCAACACCTCCTCCTATAACTTCACCGAGGAGAACTTCGCCCTGCAGTTCTATCTTGTGAATCCCGACGACGCGGTCGCGGCGATCGACGACGGCGAATGGGACGGCGTGCTCGAAAAGGGCAAGTCCTACGTCGCCTACAACGCCGGCGCCGGCTCCTCCATCGGTCTGTGGGACGAAGCCAACTACTCCATGAAGGCCATCCCCACCACCGTGAGCGGCAACAAGGCCACCGCCGGCAACGGCGCTTACGTCTTCAAGATCGACACCTACGGCAGATATTACTCCTTCGAGATCGACGGCAAGTACCTTGCCACGAACTCTGCCGAGGAGCTGTTCTTCATTGAACCGAACGCCGACGGCTCCGCGCCCGAATCCGCCAAGTGGTTCCTGGTGCAGAAGGAAGGCGGCTACATCATCTACAACAAGGACGTCACCTACAACGGCACCCCCGTGTGCATCGAGTACTACTCCTCCGTCTTCTCCGGCTGGACCTTCTCCACGAAGAACGACGTGGGCATCTATCTGTTCAACTTCTACGAGGTCGCGGACGGCACCAGGGTCTACGGCGACGTGGTGCAGGATCCCTCCGTCATGTTCGACTGTGAGGATACCCGCTACTTCGAGCAGGATTACGCCGCGGCGTTCTCGCTGGACGATCTTGCGCCCGAAATCAGCAACATCGCCATCACCGCTGAATTCGGCAACACGACCGTCAACGTCGAAGATTACGAGTCCTCCGCCGACGGCAAGTCCTATACCTTCACCCTGCCCGCTTCCGTCCTCGACGAAGGCAAGGTCGGCCGCTTCACCATCCGCGTGAAGGTGACCAATTCCTACGGCATCGAATACGAAGCCACCAAGACGGTCTCCAACGTGGACGAGCCCTTCTTCTCCGACCTGACCCCCGCGCCGAACGCCCAGACCGGCGACGACAAGACCCCCGTCATCAGCGCGAAGATCGGCAACGTGGGCGACGCGCCCACCTTCCGTATGCTCCTGACCTTCGCCGACGGCGAGCAGGAGGTCGAGGCCGTGTATGAGAACGGCGTCCTGTCCTATCAGCCCGCCGAAGCGCTGGCAGACGGCAGAGTGACCGTCAAGATCGAAGTCACCCGTGCCGACGGCGTTTACGCCGAGAAGGCCTGGAGCTTCACGGTCGGCAAGGCCGGCTATCAGCTCTACTTCGGTCAGCTGCACTCCCACACCACCTATTCCGACGGCTCCGGTTCTCTGGAGACCGCGCTGGACTACATCGCGTCCCTGCCCGATTCCGCGAACGTGGACTTCGTGGCGTTCACCGACCACTCCAACTACTTTGACACCACCTCCGCCGCGAACCCCGCGGACGCCCTGAACGACAAGTCCCTCATGACCGACGCTTCCCGCGCGCTGTGGGAGACCTATAAGGGCACCGTTGCGGACTTCAACGCGAACCACAACGACCTGATCGCCATTGCCGGTTACGAAATGACCTGGTCCGGCGGCCCCGGCCACATCAACACCTACGATTCCGACGGCCTCGTCTCCCGCAATAACGCCGCGCTGAACAACAAGACCGGCGACGCGGGCATGAAGCTGTATTACGAAACCATCAACAAGGGCGAGTCCCTGAACCAGTTCAACCATCCCGGCACCACGTTCGGCAACTTCACCGACTTCAGCTATTGGGATGAGGAGACCGACGACCACATGTTCCTTGTGGAGGTCGGCAACGGCGAAGGCCAGATCGGCGCAGGCGGCTATTATCCCAGCTACGAGCAGTACGATCTTGCCCTCTCCAAGGGCTGGCACATCGCGCCCACGAACAACCAGGATAACCACAAGGGCCGCTGGGGCAACGCCAACGACGCCCGCGACGTGGTGCTTGCGGAGTCCTTCTCCGAGCAGGGCATCTACGACGCGATCCGCAACCTGCGCGTTTACGCCACGGAAGACAAGAACCTGGAGCTTGTTTACACCGTCAACGACATGCCCATGGGCACCGTCTTCGGTGAGGAGAAGCCCACGGAGCTGAACGTCTCCGTGACCATGTATGATCCCGACGCGACCGACGCGATCCAGAAGGTCGAAGTCATTGCGGACGACGGCAAGGTCGTTTACACCTGGGACAACGCCGTTGAGCTTGCGGAAGGCGCCCTGAGCTGCACGCTCGCGCCCGAAGAGACCTATTACTACATCCGCGTCACCCAGAAGGACGGCGATCTGGCCGTCACCGCGCCCGTGTGGGTCGGCAACGGCGTTTCCGCCGGTATCTCCGACTTCACCGCCGCTTCCGACGTGGCCGTTGTGAACGAGGAAGACGTTCTGACCGTCTCCTTCTTCAACAATGAAGACACCGACGCCACCGTGACCAGCGTCGTCTACACCATGGACGGCGAGACCGAGATCGGCAGAGCCACCGTCGGCTACACCGTGCCCGCCAACGGCACCTATGATATCAACTTCAACTACGTGCCCACCGTCGCCAAGCGGCAGACCATCACCGTGACCGCCGTAATGGAAATCGAAGGCAAGGCGCACACCTACACGAAGGACCTGATCCTCTCCGTGCGTGAGCAGGAAGGCGATCTGCCGATCACCGACATCGCCGCGGTCCGCGCCAACACTGAGGAAGGCTACGAATACGCCATCGAGGGCGTCGTGACCTCCAACGCCTCCGGCTACGACAAGGATACCGCGTTCTTCGACTGCATCTATGTTCAGGACGCCACCGGCGGCATCTGCTGCTTCCCCGTTTCCGGCGAATTCAAGATCGGCGACAAGGTCCATGTGGAAGGCTACACCGATTTCTATCAGGGCGAGCCCGAACTGCAGGTCACCTCGATCGAAGTCATCGGTGAAGGCGAGGTCGAACCCGCCGAAGTCACCGCCGCTCAGATCAACGACTTCTCCGTGCGCGGCGATCTTGTCACTGTGAAGGGCACCGTGGACAGCTTTGAGGTCGTGAACGGCCTGATCCAGACCATCATGGTCAGAGACGCCAACGGCGACCTGTGCCGCGTGTTCATCGACGGTTACATCACCACCGGTAAGGAAGTGGAAGGCTGCGAAGTCGGCGTGGAGATCTCCGCGACCGGTCTTGCCTCCTCCGACGACACCTGGCCGGATACCGACTACTTCGCGCGCATCCGTATCCGCGACCGCGCCGATATCGTCTGCGGCAGCACCGAGCCCGAACCCGACTGGGCGGAACCCACCTGGGAGTGGACCGAGACCGAGGACGGTTACACCGCCGCCGCGACCTTCGTCGACAAGAACGGCGGCGAGCCCTTCGTGGCCGAGGCCGAGATCAGCGTGGAATCCAGCGCCGCGACCTGCGAAGACGACGGCGAGACCGTCTACACCGCGACCGTGACCGGCCCCGACGGCGAGACCTATACGGATACCCTGACCGTGGTCATCCCCGCCACCGGACACGTTTGGGGCGAGCCCGCGTGGAGCTGGAACGGCGCCACCGCGACCGCGACCTTCGTGTGCGAAAAGGACGACAGCCACGTGAAGACCGTCTCCGCCGAGGCTGAGACCGAAGTCACCGTGAAGCCCACCTGCACCGAGAACGGCGAAATGACCCTGACCGCGACCGTGACCGGCCCCGACGGCAAGACCTACACCGCCACGACGACCGAACCCATTGCGGCGACCGGCCATCACTACGGTGACGACGGTGTCTGCGTGGATTGCGGCGAGAGCGAGGGCGGCGCGGAATCCTCCGGCCCCTGCCCGTACTGCGGTGAAACGCACGACCGCTCCACCATCTCCGGCTGGTGGACCGAGCTGCTGCATCACATCCTCTTCATCATCAACCGCATCTTCCTGTGGTGGTCCCCCATCGCAAAATAAGCGGTTCCCTCCGTCCCCCGCGGGTCTCCCGCGGGGGATTTTTTTGTCAACGCGCCTGTTCATTCTTGACAAAAATCAAGCCCTTTGGTATCATAAAAATATCATATTAAAAAGGAGAGTCCCCATGAAAAAGTTCAAGCCCCTGTGGATCATCTGTCTCACCGCCGCCCTGCTTCTGCTCTTTGCCGTCGGCGTTTCCGCCTATACGCTCGGCGACGTGGATTTTGACGGCAGCGTCACCGCCTCCGACGCGCGTCTTGCCCTGCGCGCCGCCGTCGGGCTGGAGGATATCCCGTTCGACACCGAAGCCTTCTACGCCGCCGACGTGGACGACGACTACGTGATCACCGCGTCCGACGCCCGTCTGATCCTGCGCGCCGCCGTCGGGCTGGAAGACCTCGGCTACACCGTGCCCACCGAAGACCCCAGAGGCTTTATCGTGGATATGACCCGCGATTTCGGCATCGTGCTTGACGACTGGTATTGGGATGAGGACTATGAGTACATCTGGGTCAATTTCTATCTCGACAATTATACGGACAATTACATCGACTTTACCTTCTTCAACTGGGGTGTGAACCGCTGCCTGACGCCGGATTACGAATGCGATAATCTGGGGGATACCCTTGTGCAGCCGCACACCTCCAACTTCGTGACGTTTACGATTGCGAAGGGCGGCACGCCGACCGATTTCAGTATTGCCCCCACCGGCAGCATCGCTTTTGAATATCATGTGACCAAATACGCGGGCGACCCCTGGGCCAGCGAGTCTGAACCCCTGCGCTCAGACGTCTGGCAGGTCATCTGGGATACCGGTCTGACCCCGTATGACAGCTACGAGCCCTATGTTTCCAGAGGCTGGGACGAATGGACCGACGGTCTCTGCGCCTTTACGTTTTTCGTAGAGGAATATGACAGTATCAATACGAGCGACGACGCCCTGCACCTGTATTTCCTGTATCGCAACCTGACCGGGGACGCGCAGATTCTTGAGGTCAACCTGCTTGCAATCAACGATATTCCGCTCTCCGAGTATAACACATTTGTGGAATACGAAACCGTTTATGAGAGATACACCGCTGTGATCGATATGATCCTGTTTTACAATGAAGGAACGTATCCCTCCAACCTTGCCGAAGTCGGCGTCTGGCCCTCCGACGTGTACAAGGTGAATTACGAGCTGATCGTCCGCGACGAAGCCACCAATGAGCTTCTCTACTATGACACCTGGACACTCACCAGATAACAAAGCGCCTTTCGCCCCGCGCCGGACGCGGGGCTTTTTTTTCGGAAAACAGGCAAGCGCAGGACCGCGGGGTCCTGCGCTTATTCATTTTTATTATAATATTATATATCCTTAATCTCTGCGCGCGGAAGCCTTACGCTTCTATCACGGTCTCGCCTGCCGGAAGCTCGTGCGTTTCGCCGAACAGGGTCGCCGTGGCCGTCACACCCGCCGGCACGGTGAAGACGAAGCGCCAGCCGGCGTCCGTCTTGTCGTACGCGATCGCGACCGTGCCGAGGTCGGTCTCGATGCCGGCCTTGATGTGCGGCAGGCGCGCGTCCGGCGCGGGACGGAAACGCACGGTCCGGTAGCCCGGGTCGGCGGGGTCCGTCTGAATGCCCGCAAGGCGGCGGAACATCCAAGAGAACACGCTGCCGTAGGCGTAGTGGTTAAAGGAATTCATCCTGTCGTCGGCAAACGTGCCGTCGGCATGGATGCCGTTCCAGCGCTCCCACACCGTGGTCGCGCCCTTCGTGACGGGATAGAGCCACGAGGGATAGTCCGATTTCAGCAGCAGATCGACGGCAAGGTCGTCCGCGCCCGCAAGGGTCAGCGCGTCCAGCAGATAGGTGGAGCCGATGAATCCGGTGGTCAGGCGCCCATAGGCCCTCACATTCTCCACAAGCTGCTTCGCCGTAGCCTCCGGCTTGTCGGTGAGACCGAACACAAGGGCGATCACCGCTGCGGTCTGGGTCTGCTGCTTCATGCGGCCCTCGGTCATATACTCGCTGCGGAAGAAGGCGACGGCGGATTCCCGCGCCGCTTCGTAATAGGAGGGATCGCACCCCAGCAGGCGGCAGGTATCGATCAGGATCTCCAGATCCTTCGCAAGGTACGCGGTGGCGATCAGGCCCTTGTCGGTCTTGCCCTGCGCGTCGTCCTCGTTCTCTTTATCAAGGCTCAGCCAGTCGCCGAAGCCGCCGTCCGTCCACGGATGCGCAAACTCCTCGCCGATCTTTTCGCCCTTTTTGCGGCAGACAGACAGCATATAGTCCACCCAGCCGCGCATCAGCTCGAAGTGACGGCGCAGAATGCCGACGTCGCCGTACGCGACGTACAGCTCCCACGGGATGATCACGGCCGCGTCCGCCCACGCGGGGGAGGCGTAGCTGCCGTCCTTGCGCTCCCACGGCAGGGGGCACACGTGCGGGATCGCGCCGTCCGGGCGCTGGTCCGCCCTGAGGTCGTTCAGCCACTTCTCAAAGAACGCGCGCACGTCGAACAGAATCGCCGCGGTGCGGGAGAAGACCTCCGCGTCGCCGGTCCAGCCGAGGCGCTCGTCGCGCTGCGGGCAGTCGGTCGGCACGTCCAGGAAGTTGCCCTTCTGGCCCCAAACCACGTTATGCACGAACTGATCGAGCAGGGCGTTGCCGCACTCGAAAAAGCCCGTGCGCTTCATATCGGAATGCACCGCAATGGCGGTGAAGGCGGCGGGGTCCACCGTCTCCAGCCCCGTGACCTGCACGTAACGGAAGCCGTAGAACGTGAAGCGCGGCTTGACCGTGAAGGGCTTTTCGCCCGCGATCACGGTGAAGGTCGCGTTTGCCCCGCGCAGATTTTTGGTATAGACGTTGCCGTCCGCGTCCAGCACCTCGAAGTGCTTCAGGCGGATCTCGGTCCCGGCGGGCGCTTCGGCGGAAAACTGCACGTAGCCCGTGACCTCCTGCCCGAAGTCGATCACCTGCTCGCCGTTCGGCGTGACGATCAGCTCCTTGCCCGGGATGCGCTCATGCTCCGTGATCGGCGCGCCCTCGGTCGGGATCAGGACGTTCTTCGGCGCGTTCACGACCACAGCCTCGGTCAGCTCGCCCTTTTTCAGGGTCAGGTCGCGCGTCTCGCCGTTATACATATCGTTATACACGGTGCGGGAGGGCCGCGTGAACCAGCCGCCGTCCGTAACATACGTGCGGACCGTGCCGTCCTCGTATTCCAGCACGATCGCCGCGATCAGCGCCGCCTCGTCCGGCTGCATGCCGTCTATCGCCCATTCCTTCGTCTTATGGAAGAACCAGCCGCGCCCGACGGAGACCTCGATCAGGTTGTCGCCGTCCTTCAGCAGCTCCGTGATCTCGTATTCGCGGTACTGCAGGCGCTTGTCATAGACCGTCCAGCCGGGGGCGAGGACCTCGTCGCTGACGGGCTTGCCGCCGACCTTCGCCTGAAACACGCCGTGCGCGGTCAGACTCAGCGTCGCCCGTCTGACGGCGCCGCACACCGGAAAGGTCTTGATGAAGGACACGGCGTTCATTTTACCGTTCTTTTTCGCTTTGATCCATTGCGCATGGAAAATCTCGTTCATAATAACCCTCACTTTCCCGCCAGCGGCGGATCTTTGTTTTCAGTATAGCAGAGAATTGTGAACATGTCAATCACGCGCTGTCCCAATTTTCGCCTTGCAAAACGGCGGGAATTGCGGTATAATAGCCCGGCAATTCCCAAGAGAAAGGAAGAAAACATATGCTCGATAAAGAGATCGCCGAGCTCCGGCGGCATCTGCGGCCGGACCGGATCGCGCTTGCCGCGCTGTTCGGCTGCCTTGTGAATGAGAAAAAGGAGATCGTGACCGTGTTCCGGCAGCCGCTGGCGGCGGCCTCGCAGGAGGATACCGGCGCGATCCTGACCCTGCTGCGCAAGGTCCTGTCCGGTATGCCGGACAAAAATCTGCTCACCCTGCCCTTTACGAACGAACAGGTCATGGATTCCGACGTCCACCGCATGCTCAGCGCCCTCAGGAACGCCGACGAAGCGGGCGAAGCCGCCGCGAACGACCTGTTCCGTCGGCTTGCCGAAAACGCCGTGATGGACGGTCCCTATATGATCCTGCTGCTCACCGACGCCTACGACGTGCCGGGCGCGGCAAAGGACGGGGGCGAGGCCGACAGCGAGGAGGTCTTCCGCTACTGCGTGACGGCGCTGTGCCCCCTGAAGGAAACGAAGCCCGCGCTCGGCTTTTTCCCGGGCGAGAACACGCTCGGGACGCTCGGCGTGAACAACGTGCTATCCTCCCCCGCCGTGGGCTTTTTGTTCCCCTGCTTCGACGACCGCACCGCAAACATCTACGACGTGCTGTATTACACGCGCGATTCCGCCGCGAACCACCCCGAGATCATCGACGCCGTACTGCAGACCGTGATCCCCATGCCCGCCGACGAGCAGAAGGAGACCTTTTCCGACCTGCTGCACGAATCCCTCGGCGAGGACTGCAGCCTGAAGGTCGCCCTGACCCTGCGCGACGCGTTCGACGAGCAGCTTGCCGACTACAAGACTTCCGGCGAGGACGAGGAGCGCCCCGTGGTGACGAAGCAGACCGTGACGCGCCTGCTGTCCGACTGCGGCGTGACGCCCGAAAAGGTGGAGGCGTTCACAACGGAATACGACGCCCGCTTCGGCGACGCCGCCCTGCCGCCCCAGAACCTGATCGGCGGCAAGCAGATCGAGGTCAACACCCCGGACGTGCAGATCCGCGTCAACCCCGACCGCTCGGATCTGATCAAAACCGAAATGATCGACGGTGTGCGCTATATCCTGATCCGCGCCGAAAACGGCGTCGAGGTCAACGGCATCGACGTGACGATCTGACGGCGCTGCCCCGAGGGTCCGGAAAGCGCCGTGAAGATCAAAAAAATCCCCGCGAGGGGATTTTTTGTCGTTATGCAGTTTTTTTGGCTGCGGGAGCCTTATCTCCGTTGCGCCGCGGTTTCCGATGCTCAGCGGACCAGCTTTTCCAGCCCCTCGGCGGAATAGGGCTTGCCCTCGCGCTTCAGGCGAAGCTGCTCCATCAGGCGGTTGTAATTCTTGCGGGTGAAGGGATACAGCAGCAGGAACACGAGCGACACGACCAGGATCGCCGCGGGGATCACCGTGGAGACGTTTGCCATGCCGTCGATGATGTGCTTATCGGTGATCACGGCGAAGGTATCGGACCCCGAGTCGGCGGTGGTGTTGTAGCCGTAAGCGCCCAGCACCAGCCCCTGCGCCAGAATGCCCGTGGCGGAACCGAACTTCTGCACGAGCTGCGGGAAGGAGGTGATGATGCTCTCGCGCCGCTCGCCGTTTTTGCCGTTCACGAACTCATCCAGCTCCACGATATCGTAGCTCATGGAATAGAAGAAGGTCCAGAAGGTGGAAAGCCCCAGCCCCAGCAGGAAGGGCATGACGACCAGCATGACCTTGAACTCGCCGACGGAAACGTCCATGCCGACCAGCCGCGGGATCACCATGCCGAGCGCCGCAACGGAGATGAAAATGAGGCAGGTGGTGCGGCGGTCCGTTTTTTCGGCGATCTTTGTCACCAGCGGGACCGTGGCGGCCAGCGTGACCACCAGCACCGCGATCACGATCGCAATGCCGTCGTTATACTCCGTGCCGATCGCATACACGACCATATAGGAGAGGTTCGACTGCAGCATGGAGTTGCCCGCCAGGAAGAAGAACACGAACAGCAGGAACCATTTCACGGGCTTCAGCTTCAGGATCTCGGCGAAGGAGCGCAGCGTATCGCGGGTGCCGAGCCCCCGGGAGACGTGCTCGCCGGGCTTCGGCTGCCGCACCTGATACACGCCCCGGAGGGATACGCAGCAAACGGCGCCCGCCGCCAGCGCGAGGACGGAGATGAGCAGCGCCACGTGCAGGAAGCTGATCCCCTCGCCCTTCACGTCCACAAGCGCGGGCAAGATGTTGCCGAGCCCGATACAAAAGGCGTTGATGAAGGAGGACACGCTGCGGATCTTCGTGCGCTCGTCATAGTCCTCGGTCAGCTCCGCGATCACGGAGTAATACGGGATGGTATAGATCGTATAGAACAGCCAGATCCCCATGGAGATCACGGTGTACAGCACGATGCGCAGCGCTTCGCTGCCGGAAAACAGGGTGCTGCCGAGCGTGGACCACGCCAGCACGAACAACACGCACATGGGCAGCAGGCTTTTGAGCATCAGCTTTTGTTTGTTCACGCCCGGGCGGTCCGAAATATTGCCGAGGATCGGGTCCGTGATCGCGTCCCACGCGATGGAGATGAAGATCACCACGCCCGCGAACTCCGGACTGATCTTCACCACCTGCACGAGGAACGTGAGGAAATAGGTATAATACATATTGTAAAGCAGGCTCTCGCTCGCAATACCGAACGCGTAGCCTAGCTTTTTCCGCCCCGTGAACGCACCGGCGGCAGATGCTTGTTTCTTGCCCATGATCTGCTCCTTTCTCAGGCGCCCAGCAGCGTCTGATCGTAGGAGAACAGCGCTTCGTTGATCTCAAAGACGTTGTAGTTCCCACGCGTGATGAAATATTCGATGATGATATCAAACAAAAAGGAATGCGACAGCGCGTAGCCCGCCTTCATCAGCAGCTCGCGCGTTTCGTCCGGACTCAGCTCCAGCGCCACCGCGAAGGCGACGGCCGTGGGCTTGGTGGGACGGTAATGGGGATTGGACCGGATCTTGGAAAACAGCCGCCGGTCCACGTTCGCCTTTTTATAGACCGCGGCGTCCGTGAGTCCGCGCTCGTCGATCAGGCGCAGCAGCATTTCGGAAAAGCTCTCGTCCCGCGGCGGCAGCGGCAGGGTGCCGGGGATTGCGGAAGCGACAGACCGGACGACCTGTTCCTGTATCGCCGGCATGGGCGCAGACGCATCCTCCTGCGGCTCCGGCGCCGTGACCGCGCATGGGGCGGGCAGCGGCGCGGTCTGCGCTTTTTTGGACCCGAAAACGGGTCGGCGGCGCTTTTCGGGACGGCGCAGCTCGTCGCTGTCCGGCATCGGTACCGGCGACGGGCGCATGGGACGCGGCACGTCGGACGGCATGGCAGACGGCGACGGCGTCATCGGATACGGGATGTTCTGCGGCATGGCTTCCGCGTCCGGGCGCATGGGGTGCGGGATGTCCTGCGGCATGGCTTCCGCGTCCGGCTGCATGGGATACGGGATATCCTGCGGCATGGCTTCCGCGTCCGGCTGCATGGGATACGGGATATCCTGCGGCATGGGCTTCGCGGGGTCGGCAAGCCGCACGCCGCACCTGGGACAGAACAGGAAGCCGGTGGGAACCGTTGCCCCGCAGAAAATGCAGGTCCGCTCCCTGCCGAAGGCGGGCGCGTCCGCGTCGCCGTCGAACAGCGTTTGCGTCGGTTGCGTTTCCGGCTGCGCCGGGGTGCGATGCGTCGCCCGCAGGGATTGACTCTGCGCGTTCGGCGTCTGCTCGCGCTGCTGCCGGACGTAACGGTCGTCAATAAACGCTTTCAGATCGGGGAAACGCCCGGCGACCACGTCCACAGTCTCCCGGTCGTAAACAGCCAGCGTGACCTGCAGCTCGTGCGTCTGCAGAAACGCCTCGATCTCCTCGGTTGCCACGTTGAAGGCCGCCTGCCGCGGGTAGCCGAAGGAACCGGCGGCGATCAGCGGAAACGCGATCGAGGCGCAGTCCGCCTCCACGGCAAGCGCCAGCGCGCTGCGGTAGCACCGGCGCAGCGTCTCCTCCTCGCCGTTTTCGCCGCCCTGCCAGACGGGTCCCACAGTGTGGATCACATATTTTGCGGGAAGCTGAAATCCGGGCGTGAGCTTCGCGTCCCCCGGTGCGCAGTCGCCGAGCGCCCGGCGCGCCCGAAGGAGCGCGGGACCCGCTGCCGCGCGAATGCGTGCGTCCGTGCCGCCGTCGCCGGACAGCGCGGCGTCCGTGGGACAGACGATCGCGTCCGTCTGCATCCGGACGATATCCTCCCTGACGATCCGGAATGGCATTTTCACGCACCTGCCTTTCTGAAATGCTTTTTTGTTTCGGTTTTATGATAGCATTTCCGCGTGTCAAATGCAAGAGACAATTCCGCCGACTTTGCGCCGACGGCGCGTCCGGGCTTGATTTTTTACGCGGCTTCGCTTATAATGAAGAAAAGGGAGGACTGTTTATGGTGACGCCGAAAGAATTTCTCTCGCGCAAGATCGTCCCGAACAGCGTGGACGAGACCTATATCAATTGGAAGGAAGCGCTCTCCTACGCCGCCGGGCGCGGCGCGCAGGGCATGACCACCAGCATGACCGCCTCGAAGTACGTGAACTACTTCATCACGAACGTGCTGAACATCAATATGACGCACGCCTCCGTGATCCGGCTGTGCTGCGGGATCTTCGATGCGATCAACGACCCGATCATGGGCGTGCTGGTGGATAAGACCCGCACGAGGTACGGCAAAATGCGCCCGTACATCAAGTTCGCGCCGTATTTCGTGGCGCTGTTCATCCTGCTGTTCTTCATCGGCAGCGACTCGCTGTCCTATGGGCTCAAGCTCGCGCTCACGGTGTTCGCCTTCGTGGGGCTGGACGTGACCTACACGGCCTTCGACGTGCCGATGGGGGCGCTGGCGTTCTCCATGACCCCGAACGGGACCGAGCGCACGAAGCTGTACGGCATTTCCGCGATCGGGCGCATGATCCTGGGCGCGATCCCGACCGGGCTCGTCGCCTTTGCCGCGTGGCTCCCCTATTTCAGGGACCACCTCGATAAAGCGTACCTGACCGCCGCCGTGGCAAGCGCGGCGTTCGTGATCCTGCTCACGCGGCTGACCTTCCGCAACACGCGCGAACGGCTGGAGCACCATGAGGAAACGCCGGGGCTGAAGGAATGCCTGCGGCTGCTGATCTCGAACCGCCCGCTGTTCATGCTGTTCCTCGGCAACGTGATCTTCATCCTGATCAAGATCCCGGAGCAGGTCTCCTTCTATTTCACCTACGACTCCCTCTACGCGCCGCGCTTCAACGGCTTTATCGATATCGCCAAGGCCCCCGGCAGCGTGCTGGCGGCGCTGATCGTCCCGCTGATCGTGGAAAAGCTCGGCGAAAAGGCGGATTCCCGCCGCTTTTATCAGGCGTGCTGCGTGGTCGGCGCGATCGTCAACGCCCTGTTCGGGCTCACCACCTTCCCGGGCGTGATGAACAAGCCTGCCGATCAGCCCGTCTCCCTGTTCACGGGCATTCTGGTCGTGGCGTTCACGATGCTGGCGACCATCCCGCTGGAGTTCAAGAACCTGATGCAGAAGGAAATGGAAGCCGAGACCGTGGACTACGTGGAATACCGCTCCGGCAAACGGGTGGAGGGCACCATGCTGTCCATCATGTCCTTCACAGGCAAGCTAGAAGGCACGCTCTCCTCCTCCGCCGCGCTGTGGATTTTGGGCCTGACCAAATACGTGGAGCACGAAAAAGCCGAGACCAAGATCTCCGTCGTGCAGAACACGCCCACCCGCTGGGCGCTGTTCCTGATGACCACCGCCGTGCCCATCCTCGGCTGGCTGCTGATGCTGCTCCCGATCCATTTCTATAACATCACCGGAAAAGGTCACCGGGAGATGATGCAGGAGATCATGAAGCGCCGGGCGGCGCAAAACGAGATCCCGAAAAGCGCCGAACAGGAACCTGAAAAAGTGAAAAATTAAAAACGAAAAGGGAAATCAAAGGAGGCCCCTTATGCATATTTACATCGTCCGGCACGGCGACCCGGATTACGCGCATGATTCCCTGACGCCGAAGGGAGAAATCGAGGCAAAGCTGCTGGCGGACAGGCTGTCGCGGCTTGACGTTGCCGCCTTTTACTGCTCGCCCCTGGGCAGGGCGCAGAAGACCGCCTCCTACACGCTCGAAAAGACGGGCCGCACCGCCGAGACCCTGCCCTGGCTGCGGGAGTTTGAGGGGCGCGTGCCGAATCCCGAAAGCGGACATTCCTGCTGCTGGGACCGTATGCCCGCCTACTGGACCGCCGTCGATGACTATTACAGCTACGACAAATGGATGGACGCGCCGCTGATGCAGGGCAGCAACGTACGCGAGCAATACGAATGGGTCACGGCTGGGCTGGACGCGCTGCTCGAAAAGCACGGCTACGTCCACGAGGGACGCCTGTTCCGCGCCGTCCGCCCGAACGCCGACGCCATCGTCCTGTTCTGCCACTTCGGGGTGGAGGGCGTGATCCTCTCACACCTGTTTTCAGTCTCGCCCATGATCATCTGGCACAGCTTCCGGGCGCTGACCACCTCCGTGACGCATCTGGTCACCGAGGAGCGCGAGCAGGGGATCGCGCAGTTCACCGCCCTGCAGTTCGGGGATATCGGCCACCTGTGGGCAGCCGGGGAGGAACCAGCCTTCGCCGCCCGGTTCTGCGAATGCTTTACAGACGATACCCGCCATTAACGCAGCCCGGCGTTGCGACCGACAATCATAGAACAAGACCCCCGATCCGGTCATGATCGGGGGTCTTTTGCTTTTATTACGTTACGCCACGGGCTTTGATTCGGGAATCTCGGCGTCCGCGGTCGTAGACTCTACGACGCCCTTCGTTTCCGGGATCTCGGCAGCGTCGTCCTCGCCGCCTTCATTCCGGTTCTCGCCGCCGGCTTCGTCATTCCCGTCGTCGACAGACTCCACGGTACTGTTCTCGCGGTCGTCATGCACCTCATTCTCCTGCGGTCCGATCGTGGAAGGATCTTCTGCGTTCGTATCCTGTCCGCCCTCTGCCGCGGTGGTGGACTCCGCGTCCGTTACATAATCCGTCGAGCTCTGTTCGCTTGTCGCTTCTTCGGAGGCGCTCACGCTCTCGCCCGGGACCTCGGTCGGATCGTCCTCGGGCGGCTTATCACCGGACAGCGCAAAAATCAGCACGCCGATCAGCACCAGCAGCACCACGGCAGCGGCGGCGACGATCAGCAGCAGCCGCTTTTTATCCCCGCCCTGCTTCGGCGCGGGGGACGGCGCGGCGCTTTGTTTTTGACCGCGCTTTGCCCATTCGCCCTGCGGCGCCGCAGCGGGCGCGGGCGCGGGCGGCAGCGGGACCTCCTGGAACAGCGGTCCTGCGGGGCGGGGCGGCGACAGCTTTTCGGTCGGCGAATTGACCTCGGTCACAGGCTCCGCAGCCGGGGCGGGGCTCTCCTCCTCCGCTTGCGCGGGGACCGGCGCTTCGACCGGCTGCTCCGCCGCGAACGGGAGCGGGGCTTCCGGCGCGGGGGTCGGCGCAGGCTCCGGGATGGGCGCGGCGGCGTTCAGATCCGCAACGGACGTGGCGGGCATGCCGCAGCCGGGGCAGACCGTCTGCCCCTCGGGAATGGGTTTGCCGCAAAAAGCACAGATCATAAGGGAACCTCCCCCAAAATACTTGTATTTAGTCAAGTATAGCAGGTTTTTCCGTAAAACGCAAGAGCGAATTCGCGCCCGTCCCCCGGATTGCCGCGATTTCTTTCACAATTTGAAACAATTTCGCCGGTCAGCTATTCGCCGTGAGCGTTTCATAGAAGCTCCGGCGGTCGCGCAGGCGGCACGCGTCCAGATACGGTCCCGCCACGCGGCGGTAGCGGGCGTAGGCGGCGGAGCGGCTGCGGATCTCCCGTTCGGTCTCGGTCTGTTCGCGTTTCGTCTCCCGCAGCGCGTCTGCCCGGATGGCTGCGCCCGCCTTGTCCCCCTCCGCCTTCAGGCGTTTCAGCTCGGCGGAAAGCGCGTTCAGCCGCGTCTCCAGCCGGTCCGCGTTCTCGAACGCCGCATTGAGGGCGGCCTCGTTAAACGGCTCGATTCCGTTCGGGTAATACCGGTCGCGGGTCCGCCCCGCAAGGCGTACCTCGGACGCAAAGCGCAGCAGCGCGCGCCGCGCCTGCCGCTCGGGCGCCGTTGCATGCGGCAAGGCCTTCGCCTCCGCCTTCGTCGGCAGATCGAGGGCGAGATAGTCCCGCACGCCCGCCTCGGCAACGTCCCGATAGGCGGCGGCAAGCAGCTTCCCCGCGTCCGTCCGGTCCGCCTGCAGCTCGGCGAGTACAAGGCCCGCTTCCTCGGCGGCAGCCGCCTGTTTGCGGGCAACGGGAAGCTGCGCCCGCAGGGCCGCGCGTTTTTCGCGGTCCGTTTCCGTCTTCAGCGCCGCCGCCAGCGCCGGGAGCCGGGAGCCTTCCCCCGCAGCGGCGGCGGCTGCGGCAAGGTCCGCCCGCGCCCGTTCGCGCGTTTCGTCCGTCAGGGTCCCGGCGGCCGCGTCCTCGGCGGCGGCGCGCAGCGCAAGGATGCGCACCATGGCGCGCTGCTTCGTTTCGGACAGGTCGTAGAAGAAATAGGGGATCACATTCAGCGCCGCGCCGACCACGGACGCCAGAATCAGCACGCTGCAGATGCTGACGAAATAATTGCGGTCATACAGCACGTCGTAGACGTTATCCGCCGCGTAGCCGAGGGAGACGGCGGTGGCGGCGTTGAGGCCCACACGCTCATAGATCGCGGGCAGCACGTAGCCGGTGCCCATGCTGATCAGGCTGCCGATGAGCCCCACGGCGGCGAACATACCGTCGATGCGCTCGCCCCCGACGTATTGCTGGTAGTCCCGGATATCCGCGTTCACGCTCGGCCCCAGCAGGTGCCCGAGGGACGAGATGAACTGGTTGACGAAGGTGAAAAACAGCAGCAGCCAGATCGCGCCGGGCGTGCCCGTCAGGCGCACGACCGGCAGCATGCAGGCGATGAAGAAGATATTCAGCAGGTTCGTGCCGATCAGGATCTTCTTTTTGCCGTATTTGCGGATCAGGAACGGCGCGACCAGATTCGGCCAGAAGCTGGCGTTGCCCGCGATCGCGGTGATCACGGCGTACTGCCCCGCCGTTGCCGCGCCCTGATAGTGATACATCCAGCGCAGGATCTCGTTGAACGCGCCCTCCAGAAAGCCCAGCCACCCGGCAAGGGAGATGATCCAGAAGTATTTGTTCCGCGCCACGGCCCGGAGCGCGTCAAAGAACCCGACCGCGATCACGTGCGTTTTCGCCCGCACGATCTTTTCCTTCGTCCCGAAATAGACCGGCAGGGAGATCACGAACCCCAGCAGCAAAATCGGCGGGAACAAAAAGCGGTAGATTCTGAGGTCGAACAGCGTATCCTGCCCCGTGACCGCCTTCGCCAGCAGCGGGAAGACGATGTTGATCACGGACGGGGACAGGTTTTCGACCACGCTGCGGACCGACAGCACGTCCGACCGCTCAATGGAATTCGGCGACAGGACGTTGATCAGCGAGTCATAGGAATCGTTGAAGAAGTTATAGAAAAACTGGAACCCGATATTGAACAGCAGCACCGTGACGCACTTGGCGGACAGCGTCATGCGGTCATAGGGCATCCAGACGAACGCCGCGCCGAGCGCGACCGTCGGAATGCCCATCGTGAGCAGATAGGGGCGGTATTTGCCCTTCATGGAGCGGGTGTTATCGATCATTTTCGCCCGGAGCCCCGTGAGCGGGAAGGACGAGAGGACGCCCAGCAGATACAGCAGATACAGCGTGCGCGGCGGGATGCCGATGGTATTGCCGATCAGCGCGTTGTTCGCGGCCAGGATCATCTGCGATACGCAGTATACGATCATGCGCACGCCGATGCCGCCGAAGGACAGCGAAAAGATCTCCCGATACGGCATATACCGCCCCGCCGCCGGGGTCTTCCAATGGGTCTTCACGCCCGAAAGCAGCGAACGCGCCTTGGTCAGCATACCGCGTCCTCCTTCAGCGTCGCAACGCTCCTGCCCGGCAGCGTGAGGGTCTGCCCGGCGGTCATCCCGGTTTCGTCCAGCGAACGCGTTTCGTCCGTCACGATGAAGCGCCCCATGAACGGCGCGGGGAAGGTCTTTTCCGCCGTTCCGGCGTTCATCAGCACCACCGTGCGGGCGCCGTCCTTCACGAACCCGACGCTTCTGACGTCCGGCTCGTCCGTCGCCGTTTCAAAGCGCGCCGCCCCGAGCGGGATATATTTCGAGAACTGACCCGTCACGAAATAGCGCTTCGTGAGGGTATAGCCCTGCGTGTCGGGGTCCAGATAGATCAGCCCGTCGCAGTAGTCATAGTGCGAGCAGGCCAGCCAGTGCGAGAACTTCGTCACGCCGAGGAGCGTGAAATCCTCCAGCATCACCTTTGCGGTCTCCAGCGCCGAATCCATCCCGGCGTCGCGCCCGCCCTGCATGTGGGTCCATTCGCTGGTCTGCACCGGCACGCCCGGAAAGCGCCGGTCCAGATAAGCGCGAAAGCGCCTGAGGAACGCCGCGCGGTCGTTGAGAAAGCGCGGCAGAAACGCCTGCGGAATGCAATAGGCGTGCACGTCGATCCCATCAAGCAGCCGCCGCACGGCCTCTTTTTTGAGGCAGACGCGGGTATAGGCGCGGTTCAGCCAGCGGATGTCCCCGTTTTCCGCAGCGGCAAGCTTCAGACCGCGAAGGTCCGTCCGCTTTTCCATCGCCACGGCGAACGCCGACAGCACCCGCAGCACCTGCCGGGGCGAATAGTGGCAGCCCTCCTGCCCGCCGTTCCACAGCCAAAGCGGCTCGTTGACGGGCGACAGATACCGCACCGGGATCCCCTCCCCGATGAAATGCGCGGTCACGTTGAGGCAGTAGTCCGCGAACGCCGGGATCTGCTTTTTCGCAAGGTTCGTGCGCAGGAGCTGCCGCCTGCATAGCTGCGCCATGCCGTTTTTCGTCAGGCGCTCCGGCGGGGAATTGACGAAAAACACGACCTCCGACGCGCCGGCCTCCACCACAAGGCGCAGCATGGCCACAGCCCCCGCGTCCTTCGTAAAGTCCAGACTGCCGTCCGGCGCGTAAAAATCCTCCGCCCGGCGCCAGCGGTCCACGTAGCGCCCCTTTCCGGACGAAGCCGAACCGCCGCCGAGATTATAGCGGTAGATCTGCATGCCGATGCCCTCCGTCGGCGAGTACAGGAGCTTCGCGAGCCGCGCGCGGGTCTCCTCCCCGGTCGTTTTGTCCGGCTTCGTCCACGTGCCCGCATACTGCGCCCACCACGCGCCCGACGCGCCGATCCCGCCGAAGGTCTGATACCGCCGGGACGTATCCAGCGTCAGCTTCATTGCCCTCTCCCCTTCTGCATATTTCTGCGTTCATTGTAGCATATCTATCCGTAAAATACAACAAAAAAAACGGGACGCCGCAGCATCCCGTTGCATGATATTCCCGTGTGCCAGTGTCTTCGTGCGCCCGCGCCGCTCGGCGGCGCCATCCGGCTTATTCCACCGTGATCCCGTCCACGCGCAGATCGAAATAGGGGGCGCTGCGATAGACGCACTCCCGGAACGCGCCGTCGGAGACCGCCTCGGTATCGGGCGCGCCGAGCTCGTCCGCGATCACGTCCGCGTGATAGGAGAACAGGCGCTTTTCGTTGATCAGGAAGGAGTAGAGCGCGAAGACCTGCAGCTTGCCGGCCTTCAGGTCCGCCTCCGCCTTTTGCCACGGACGAAGAGGCGCGGCGGGCGCTTCGTCCGGGTCCTCGCCGTCCCCGCCGGTCGTCGGCTCTATGGGCTTGGTTTTTTCGCCGGGAATCAGCGTGACCGCGCCGTCGGCGACTCCGCCGGACCAGTCCGCGGGCAGGGCTTCCCCGCCGGTGACGGCGCGCCCGGCAGCCGCGAAAAAGGGCTCCAATGTGACCGAAACGGCGGCAAGGCAGTTTTCCCCGGCCTTTTCGCCCATGCAGGTATAGGGGACCCCCGCCGCTTCCAAGGCGGCCGCGATCTCCTCGTTTTCCAGATTCGTGCCGATCAGGACGGCGCCGTTCTTTTTCAGCGCCCCGACCGCCGCCGCGCCGGCTTCGGCATCCTTCGGATCCGTGCGCCGGACGGTCATTTTCGCGTCCGGGATCACGCTTTTCACCCCAAGGAACCACGCCGTGTAGGCGGAAATATCCGGCGCGCCGCCCTGCCCGCACACAAAGCCGAGCTGCGGCGCGTCCGGCGACGTCTCACGCAGGGTCTCCCCCGCGGCGACGCCGGCAAGATACGTCCCCTCGAAGATCCGGGGATAGAAGTTATGGAAATTCGGCACGCCGCCGTTGTTCGCGGTCACGCCGCCGTACACGCAGAACGCCGTGTTCGGGTACAGCCCGGCAGCCTGCCGCAGATAGGGCTCGAGCGTGGGATCGTCCGCGATCACCAGACGGCACCCCTGCGACGCAAGGGCGCAGGCGAGGTCAAAGCAGCCCTCGTCCGCCGCCACGTCCGGCGTGGCGTAGACCTGCGGCACGGGGTCCTCATCCGTAAACGCCGCCTCTGCCTGCTCCGGCGCCTTGCCGGTCGCCCCGGCGGAAAGCAGCCCGATCTTCAGCACGGGCTTGAGCGGGAGGGTCGTTGCCTCCGGCTCCGGTTCCGTTTCCGACGCGGACGCGCTCTCCTCTGTCACCGCCGACGTTCCGGCCGCGTCGGACGGCTCCGGTCTGCGCGCGCGGGGCAGACGGCGCACGAGCAGGATCCCGCCGACGCCCAGCGCCAGCAGCGCCGCGAGCGCCAGCCCGATCACCGCCGCGCCGAAATACCGCGGCCTGTCCGGCTCCAGATCCCGGTCCCTTTTGCCGTGCGGGGCCGCCTCGGCGGGGGCGGGCGCGTTTGCCGCAATTCCGCTCTCCGGCGCGGGGACGGTCTGTTCGGGGCTCTTATCTGTCTGTTTGTCCGGCGCGAGAGCTTCCGACTCCTTGATTTTCGTTTCCGGCGCGGGAGCTTCCGACTCCCTGACGGTCGTTTTTTCCGGCGCGGGGACCTGTTTTTTGTCGGCTTTTCCTTTTTTATCGGTCTTCGGCGCAGGCTTGCGCGGGATGGTCCGCGTATCCGACTGCCCGGAGGGCAGCCTGACGGACGGCGCGCGCAGATCCTGCCCGCAATACGAGCAGAATTTGCCGACGTCCTCTGTTTCTCGCCCGCAGCGCGGACAACGCTTCATAACGACCGCTTCCTTCCCCATGCCAATCTTTCATCAGTATACCACGCCATACCGTCAAATGCAAGACAGGAATCGACCGAATTTGCGCGAACAGTGAAAAATCGGGGACGGTCCGGCCTCAGATCGCGTACCGCCCGGCGTAGTCCTCGTACGCCTCTTCCATCGCCTGTTTTTCCTTCGCCTTCAGCTCATGCAGATACCCGTGCGACGCCATGGTGTCGTCCCGCACCTCCAGCATTTCCAGCGCGAGGTTGGAGCAATGGTCGGAAACGCGCTCCACGTTCGTCAGGATATCGTTGAACACGAACCCCTGCGAGATCGTGCATTTGCCGGACTGCAGCCGCTCCACGTGCCGCCGCTTCATGGTCTCGCACAGCTCGTCGATGCGCTCCTCCAGCGGCTCCACCCGCTTGGCCTTGGCGGCGTCGTCCGACTCGAACGCCCCGGCGGTCAGATCCATGATCTCCGTCAGCGCCGCGAACAGCACGTCCATCTCTCGCTGCGCGTCCTCCGAAAAGCGGATCTTTTTATCGTGCAGCTCCTTCGCGCTTTCCCCGAGGTTCAGCGCGTGGTCCGAGATCCGCTCCAGATCCGTCAGCGCCCGGAGGAACTTCGCCACGTCCTCGTTCTGCCGGCGGTCCAGCTCCTTGCCGGTCAGACGCATCAGGAAGGAGCCGAGCTTATCCTCATAGTCGTCCACGGATTTTTCCAGCGCGCGGACCTCCTCAAATTCGGCGGCGGTGTAGCTGCCGATGATCTTCAGCGCCAGCATGACGCCGCTGCGGCTGAGCTTTGCCATGGCGTCCACCGCCATGCGGCTCTGCTCGATGGCAAGCGTGGGATAGGAAAGGAAGCGGTCCTCCAGCATCGGGCCTGCTTCGATCGCCTTCGACTTCTTTTCCCGCACAAGCACGCCGGTCAGCCGCTCGATCAGCCCGGCAAAGGGGGTGAGCGCCGCCACCATGACCAGCCGCAGCACGGAATTGAGCGCCGCGACGGAGAAGGGATCGACCGTTTGCGACAGGAACCCGAAGGGAACGAACGCGTTGACCGCGTAAAACACGCCGCCGACTGCCGCCACGCCCAGCACACCGGCAATGGGATACACGAGCGAAGCGCGTTTGCCGGCGCGCCCCGCGCCGATGGCGGCAAGCAGCACGGGAGCCGCCGCGCCGATGGCGACGCCCATAAGCAGCCCCAGCGCCTGCTGCGCCTGCATGGCGCCCGTGAAGGACAGCGCCTGAATGATGCCCACCGCCGCGCTGGCGCTTTGCAGCACCGCCGTGAACACCGCGCCAGCCAGAATGCCCGCAAGCGGATGATCGAGCGACTGCAGGAGCGAAACAAACGCGGGGTCCTGCCCGAGGGCGGAGACCGCGCCGCTCATGGCGGACATGCCGGTCATGAGGACCGCAAAGCCCAGCAGGATATCCCCGATGTGGCGCTTGGCGGGCGTTTTGGTGAACATACGCAGGATCACGCCGACCAGCGCGACCGCCGCGGTGAGCGTGGCGGTGGACAGCAGGCTTTTCAGCGTGCCTGCCCCCTGCAGATAGCCGAGGCAGATCACCCAGCCCGTGACGCTGGTGCCCAGAATCGCGCCGAGGATCACGTTGACGCTGCGGCGCAGCGGCATCATGCCCGCGTTCACAAAGCCCACGACCATCACCGAGGTGGCGCAGGAGGACTGGATCACCGCCGTGACGCCGGTGCCGAGCAGCAGCCCGCGCAGCGGGGTGCCGGACAGGCGGTAGAGGATCAGCTCCAACCGGCTGCCTGCGACTTTTTTCAGCCCGTCGCCCATCAGCGTCATGCCGAACAGAAACAGCGCGACGCCCGTGAGCAGGGCCATGATCTCAGAAACAGACAAAATCATTTTCTCCTTTATTCCGTATTCCGCTATCTTTATACCATATAGTGGTTCATTTTGCAAGGCTTATACAGGTTTTTGCGACGCGTAAGCCGGGCTTCCGTTGACCGAAAAAACGCGCCCACCGCAGTGAACGCGTTCCATTGATTCTGTGACGCAGACTCAATCCTCGTCCGCTTCGGCGTCTTCCGTGCTCTCCTCGGTCTCGGGCTCTGGTTCGGAATAGACCTCGATCGGCACGTCCTCGTCCTCGCCGTGCAGGCCGGCGCCGGCGTAGCCGTAAATGCCGTTGAAGCTCTCGTCAAAGGGCGGCATACCCATGGTCAGGCGCATATGATTCGTGACGACCGCAAAATCCTCAAGCTCCTCGTCGGTATACAGACGGACCCTGAAGTTGACCGCGTTATTTTCGCGCTCGGTGATCCGGAAATTGTACTGCACCACCTCGGCGCGGTCCTCGTCCGGCGTATGCCAGTTTTCATTGGAGGACTCGGCGGCTTCGGACACGGTCTCCTCGTCCTCATCGTCGTCCCAATCGTCCTCATCCTCCTCGGGCTCTTCCGGTTCCTCCGGCAGCAGCTCCTTCGGGAGCTTGGCATACAGCTTGCCGTTCTTCTCGAAATACAGCGCCTCGATCCGCTGATCGAAGGTCCCCTGCCCGAAATAGACGGCGGAGGTGCGCAGGATCGCCTCGATGGAGGTAAAGCCTTCCTCCACCACAGGCAGATAGATCTTGTTCACAAGGCGCTTTTCATAGCCCTTGCCGTCGTCCAGCTTCGGCCCGTAATAGATCCATGTCATATAGAAATCGTTCGCGTCGCGGAAGATCTTTTCCGCCTCGGCGTCCGTGATCTTGGCGGGGTGTATGAACTTCACCTCCGGCACGGAATAATCCGCCTCCGTGTCCTCCTCCCCGTTCCGGGTAATCAGCGGGTTATTATTGCTGCGGTGCTGCGTGGTGGTGTTTTCCGCGCGCCAGCGGACCAGCCAGATGATCAGGACCGACACCACGATCAGCAGGAACAGCAGCAGAACGATCTGTCTGCGGGTGCTCAGACTCATGCGTTTGCGTTTACGTTTTTTGCTCATGGGAATCTCCTTCCGGGTCTGCCCGGGATATATAAAATCTATTATATTATACGAAAAAAGACGGCGTTCGTCAACCGCTTTTTTGCAAATCCGGCGGCGGATAGCGAGAAAAAAGCGAAAAACGCCTGTTTGGAGACGTTTTTCACCATTCTTTTATAAATTCGGGCTTTTGTTTTTGCGGTCGCGGCGGCTGAGCTCGGCGATGGTCCGCGCCAGCGTGATGGCGTTGCGCTTATGCTCGCGCACCGAACGGCGCTCCCTTGCCTTCAGGCGGGTCAGCTCCTCCGCAGCCTTTTCGGCGTCCTCTTCCTCCAGACAGAAGTCCACATAGATATAGGCGCGGTTATAGTTGACGTCCACGAACCCCTCGGTCGAGACGAACTGCCGCCAGACGCCGTCCTTTTTGACGCGGATGAGCCCCGTGTCCAGCGCGAAGAGCGCGGGCATATGGTGCGCCTGCACGCAGAGCTGCCCGTCCAACCCCTGCAGGACAAGGCTTTCGGTCACGTCGTCCTGAAAGATCTTTTCGGGCGTATAGATCCGGTATCGGAATGTTTCGGCCATAGGCGACTCCTTTACATCCGCTTTGCCTTTTCCACCGCGTCGTCAAAGGTGCCGACCATGAAGAAGGCGTTTTCGGGCAGGTCGTCCGCTTCGCCGTCCACGATCTTCCGGAAGCCCTCCACGGTGTCCGCAAGGCGGACGTACACGCCCTCCTCGCCCGTGAAGGTCTTGGCGGCGAAGGTGGGCTGGGAGAGGAACTTCTGGATCTTTCTGGCGCGGTAGACGGTCTGCCGGTCCTCGGCGGAAAGCTCCTCCATGCCGAGGATGGCGATGATGTCCTTTAATTCCTGATAGCGCTGCAGCGCCTCCTGCACGCGGCGCGCGACCTCGTAGTGCTTTTCGCCCACGATATCGGGCCGGAGCGCCTTGGAGGCGGACTCCAGCGGGTCCACGGCGGGATAGATGCCCTGCTCCGCAATGGCGCGGGAGAGCACGGTGGTGGCGTCCAGATGGCTGAAGATCGCGGCGGGGGCGGGATCGGTCAGATCGTCCGCGGGGACGTAGACCGCCTGCACGCTGGTCACGCTGCCCCGGTCGGTGGAGGCGATGCGCTCCTGCAGCTCGCCCAGCTCCTGCGCGAGCGTCGGCTGGTAGCCGACGGCGGAGGGCAGCCGCCCCAGCAGGGCGCTGACCTCGTTGCCCGCCTGCACGTAGCGGTAGATGTTATCGATGAACAGCAGCACGTCGTTCATATCCATATCGCGCAGGTATTCCGCCATGGTCAGGCCCGTCATGGCCACGCGCATGCGGGAGCCCGAGGGCTCGTTCATCTGCCCGAAGGCCAGCACGGTCTTGTCCAGCACGCCGCTGCGCGCCATGTCCGCAATCAGCTCGTTGCCCTCGCGGCTGCGCTCGCCGACGCCGGTGAACACGGAATAGCCGCCGTGGTTCATGGCGATGTTGTGGATCATTTCCATGATCAGCACGGTCTTGCCCACGCCCGCGCCGCCGAAGAGCCCGATCTTGGAGCCCTTGGTGTAGGGGACCATCAGGTCGATGACCTTGAGGCCCGTTTCCAGCAGCTCGGTGGTGGGGAGCTGGCGTGAGAGCGGGGGCGCCGGCCGGTGGATCGGCCAGTGATCGATCGCTTCGATGGGACCCTTGCCGTCGATCGGGCGGCCAAGCACGTCCACCACGCGCCCCAGGATCTTCGGTCCCACGGGCGCCTTGATGCCTTCGCCGTCGGTCACGACCGTCAGCCCGCAGGAAAGCCCCTCCGTGGCGTCCAGCGCCACGCAGCGCACGATCCCCTGCCCCTCATGGGAGAAGACCTCCATATATTTATCGGCCTCTGTCACCCGCAGCAGGGCGTTGAGCGGCGGCTCCTCCCCCACGGGGAAGCGCACGTCCAGCACGGGGCCGGAGATGCGCGCGATGGTTCCGGTATATTGTTTCGGTTGCATAATTCTCAGTCCTTTTCGGATTTTCCCCTTTGCAGCTGCGCCGCGGCGATCTCGGTGATCTCCTGTGTGATGGAGAGCTGCCGGACCGCGTTCAATTCGGCGGTGAGCTTATCGATCATATCGTCCGCGGCGTCGGTGGCGGCCTTCATGGCTTCCATACGGGCGGCATTTTCGGACGCGGATGACTGCACGAGGATATCATAGAGCATGGAGGAGCAGTACAGCGGCACCACGTACTCGAAGACCTCCTCGGCGGAGGGCTCGTACATCATTTCCTCCGGCGCCTTATCGCGGTTCAGGTCCAGGAAGTCATGCCGCAGCAGCGGCAGCAGCCGGAAGCAGACCGGCGCGCGCTCCCCCTTTGTGAAGGGCGTGTAGATGATATAGACCTCGTTGACCTGATCTGTGACGTACATATCGATCAGAACGCCCGCCAGCTCGCGGGCCAGCGCCATATCCGGCTGCATGGAGGAGCCGGGCAGCACCCGGTCCGCCTGCACGCCCTTGGCGGCAAGCAGATCGTGCCCCAGCTCGCCGAAGCAGTAGACCATGGGGGAATCGTGCTTTTGCATCTCCTCCAGCGTGCGGCGCACCACGTCCGCGTTATAGCTGCCGCACAGGCCCTTATCGCCCATCACGGGCATAAACAGCGCCGTGCCTTTGGTATCCTTTTCCAGAAAGCGGTTGCGGATCCCCGCGCCCTTGGTGACGTGCAGGATATCCGCCATCGTTTTGCGCAGGCGGGTCATATACCGCAGGGTATAGTCCATATTCCCCGTCAGCTTTTTCAGCCGCGAGGATGAGAGCAAATACATCGCGCCCGTGATCTGCCGGGTCTGGGAAACGCCGTCGATCCGGTTTTTGATATCCCGCATCGAATGCGCGCTCATAACGTCCTCCCCTCCCGGAAGGCCTCGGCGGCCTGCAGCAAACGCGCCTTCAGGTCCGCGTCCATGGCGCCGGTCGCGTTCATGGCGGACGCTTCGTCCGGGAACGCCTGCTTCATGGCGGTCAGGTAATCCGCCACGGTTTTCCGCAGGTCCTTCATAGCGGTGTCGCGGAAGGCGTCCGCTTCATAGCCGAGCAGCACGGCGACCTCCTCGAACAGCGTATAGGGCTTGGATTTATCCTGCTTGAACAGGTTCATCAGGGTCTCGCCCCGGCGCAGGAGCTTGCTCGTAAAGGAGTCGAGGTCGCTGCCGAAGCGGGTAAACACCGCCATTTCGCGGTACTGCGACAGATCGATGCGCAGCGTGCCGGACACCGCCTTCATGGCGTCGCTTTGGGCGCTGCGCCCGACGCGCGAGACCGAAAGGCCCGTGTTGACCGCGGGACGCACGCCTGCGTGGAACAGCTCGCTTTCGAGATAGATCTGCCCGTCCGTGATGGAGATGATGTTCGTGGGGATATAGGACGAGATATTGCCCGCCATGGTCTCCACGATCGGCAGCGCCGTCACGGTGCCGCCGCCTTTTTCCTCGGACAGACAGGCGGCGCGCTCCAGCAGACGGGAGTGCAGATAGAAGATATCGCCGGGGAAGGCCTCGCGTCCCGGGGGACGCAGAAGCAGCAGGGTCATGGTGCGGTAGGCGACCGCGTGCTTCGAGAGATCGTCGTAAACGACCAGCACGTCGCGCCCCCGCTCGGCGAAATATTCCGCGATCGAGCACGCCGCGAACGGCGCGAGATACTGGATCGCGGGGGAATCGGACGCGCCCGCGTGCACGACGACGGAATAGTCCATCGCCCCGGCCTGCCGCAGGGTCTCGATCACGCCCGCGACCGTGGAGGATTTCTGCCCCACGGCGCAGTAGACGCAGATCACGTCCGTGTTCTTCTGATTGATGATGGCGTCCACCGCAATGGCGGTCTTGCCTGTCTGGCGGTCGCCGATGATGAGCTCGCGCTGGCCGCGGCCGATCGGGATCATGGAGTCAATAGCCAGAATGCCCGTCTCCAGCGGCGTATCCACCGGGCGGCGGTCCATGATCGCGGGCGCGGGGCGCTCCACGGGATAAAAGCGAACGGCGTCCAGCGGCCTTTCGTCCAGCGGTCTGCCGATGGGATCGATCACGCGGCCCAGCAGCACGTCGCCCACAGGCACCTCGGCAACGCGCCCGGTGCCCTTCACGGTCTCGCCCGCGCACACGGAATCCTCCGCGTCCAGCAGCACCGCGCCCACGCCGTCCTCGGTCAGGTCCAGCGCCATGCCGTAGACCCCGCTGCCGAATTCCAGCAGCTCGCCGTATTTGCGCCCGGGCAGGTTTTTAACGTGGACCACGCCGTCGCCGACGCGCTCCACGGACCCCTTGCGGTAGATGACCGGCGCGGGAGAAAACGCGTCGGTCCGCGCCTTCAGGAAGGCGGAGATCTTCTGCTCGGTCATGCGTCCACCGTCCTTTCGGCGTCAAACGCGCGCTTCGCCTGGTCCAGCCGCGTGTTCACGGTCATGTCGTACACCGTGCCGTCCAGCTCCATATAAAAACCGCCCAACAGCTCGGCGTCGTTCACGCGTGTACACGCAACGTCCTCGCCGAAGCGGGCGTGCACGCGGGAGACCAGATAGTCATATGTCTCGTTCCCCATTGCGGGGGATACGGTGATGATACAGCTTCTCATCTCAGTCACCCAGGTGTTTGAAGAAGTCGTCGATCAGGCGGCGGTTGTCCGCATCGGAGACCTCCCTGCCCAGGATCTTGCCGGAGAGCGCCACGGCGGTCTGCCCGATCTCGCGGTGCGCGTCCTGCATCAGCTTCGCCTTTTCGGCGTCGGCGGTGCGCTGCGCGTCTTCCAGCAGCGCAGCGGCGCTGCGCTTCGCGCCGGACAGGATCTCGTCGGCGTTTTCCTTCGCCTCGCGCTTCGCGTCGGCCAGGATCCTCTCCTTTTCGGTCTCGGCGTCTTTCACCAGCGCGTCGTAGCGGGCCTTGGCTTCCTCGGCTTCGGCACGGCTCTGTTCGGCGTCGGTCAGCGCCGCCAGCTCCTTTTCACGCCGCGCGGTCAGATACTTTTTCACGGGCTGATAGAGCAGCTTCTTCGTCACGAAAAACAGAATCAGGATGTTGATGATATTGATGATAACGTCCCCGAGCATCTCGGGTTTCAAAAGATCCATGGAATACCTCCTTTCGTCCGCGGCCGGGTCCCGTCCGCGGGCTTTGCGCCGGTCCTTTTTCAGGCGGCGCCGCCGGTCGTGGCGATGATCAGCGCGACGACGAAGGCGTAGATCGCGGTGGATTCCGCAAGGGCGCAGCCCAGCAGCAGAATGGTCTGGACCTTGCTGGCGGCCTCGGGCTGGCGGGCGGCGGCGTCCACCGCCTTGGACGTGGCGTAGCACATGCCGAAGCCGGCGCCGAGAGACGCGGCGAACATGATGATGGCAGCAGCGATAAATTGCATAGTTTTACCTCCGAAATTTTATTCTGAAAATCAGGCTTCCTCAAGCTCCATCGCCTCGTTGATGAACGTGAGCGACAAAGTGACGAAAATATAGATCTGGATGCCCGGGTGGGCAAGATTGAACCACAGCCCCGCAATGGCGGGAAGCCCGGACGCATAGCCGCCGAGCACGCCCTTGAGCAGGTCCATGACCAGCATGCCGCCGAGCATATTGCCGAAGAGTCTGGCGCCGAGCGACACCGGGATGGACACGTCCGACACGGCCTTGAGCGGGATCATCAGCGGGCGCATGGCAGGCACAGCACCGCCCATGTTCTTGAGCCGTCCGCCGACGCCGTTCTTTTTGATGCCGTAAACGTTCATGCTCACGAAGGTCGTCAGACCCAGCGCGAACGTGAAGGTGAGGTCGGACGTGGGCGCGCGCAGCCCGAACAGCTCCGACAGCGCGCAGCCGAACATATAGAGCGCGATGCTGAGCATGAAGGGCTGCAGGTTTTTGGGCTGATAGCCGTGCACGTTGCCCTTCACCATGTTATCGATGAAATCCACCGCCGTTTCAAGCGCAAGCTGCGCCCCCTTTGGCTGCTCCACGCTGAATTTTCTGATCACGGTGAGCCGCAGCACGACCAGCAGCAGGATCAGCACGACCAGCACCCCCGCGCCTGTGAGCGTGGTCTTCGCAAGCGAGAAGCCAAACAGCTCCACGCGCTCGCTGAACATCTCGAACGCGATATGCAGCTTGCCGGTCTTGCCGGTCAGCGCCGAGATGAACAGACCGATCAGGAACCACGCCGCGATGATCATGCCGATCAGGGACAGCTTTTTGCCCTTTGGCTTTTTGCCGTTTGCGGCGGGCGTTTTTTTGGTGTTCAGGATGAAGAGCACGAGGCAGACCGCCAGCACCACGGCGGCGACGCCTGCCTCAATGATCTGTGTTTTTGTCATGTATTTCCTTCCCCCTTTCCTTTTGTCAGGGTGATGACGCCGTAGATCGTGAGCAGCACGAAGAACCCGATCCCGAAGCCGATCGCGCCCGCCCAGACGTAGTGCCGGTAGATCCGGATCAGCACGTAAAGACCGGCCGTGTAAAGCGCCAGCTTCACCAGCAGCGCAAGCACCGCCTTCAGAGGCTTTTGTTTGAACACCGCGCCGAACAGCACGATATCCAGCAGCACTTCGGCAACGCCCAGCAGGGCGGCGAAGAATCCGAGAACGTACATGGCATCACCCAAACGAAATGTAATAGCAAACGTCTCCATTATAACGCAAAATAATAAAAAAGCAAGGTTTTTCATATTATTCTTTGTTTCGCAGGGCAAAGGATTCGTTATCTCCGCCTATATTTTACCTATATTTTACAATCGGACGCGCTGTTTTTCGTTGCAATCGCGAAAAAGATGTGCTATAGTAAAACTATCAATATCAAAAGGGAGATAAGAGCATGAAGCAGGCAGCAAAGACAGCCGCCCCGGCGCAGAAAAAGACGCTCACCATGAGCAAGATGGCGGGCTACGGCATCGGCATTTTCGGCATTCAGATGATGATCGGCATGATCAACACCTATCAGGTCCAGTTTTACTCCTCGTCCTTCGGCTTAAGCGACAAGCAACTCATCGTCTGCGCGGTGATCATTCTCGTCGCGAAGATCATCTCGTCCGTCGCGGACCCCATCATCGGCAATATCATCGACAGCGCGGACTTCAGCAAAAAGAAGCTTTCTCCCCTGTTCGCGGGCAAAATGAAGCCCTTCGTGGCGCTGAGCGTCCTGCCGCTGGCGCTGATGACCTTTGTGATGTTCATCTTCATCCCGTTCAAATCCGACCTGCTGCGCTACGTCTATATCACGGTCACAACGGTGCTGTGGAACATCTTCATGAGCTTTGCGGATATCCCGAGCCAGGGGATGCTGGCGGTGCTCTCCCCCTCCGCGGATGAGCGCAACGCCGCCGCGGGCATTTCCAACATGCTCAAGAGCATCGGCCTTGTGGCGTGCAACGCCGTGGTGCCTGTGACCTGCATGCTGACCGGCAACGCCAACATCGGCAACACGGAATACATGATCGCCGCGGGCATCATCGGACTCGGCGGCGTCCTGTTCGTTTCGATCATGCTCGGCTCCAGCCGCGAGGTCATCAAAAGCCAGCCGCAGAAAATGAGCTTCAAATCCATGTTCGTGGAAATGAAGGAGAATAAGCCCCTGCTCATCATCTTTCTGATCAACATGCTGGGCTTCGGCCGCAACCTTGCCGTCACGCTCGGCGTGCAGGCAGCGACCGTGCTGTTCCAGCCCTTCACGATCCCGGGCACGAGCATCGAGCTTTCGGGCGAGAACCTGCCCATGATCCTCGGGCTCGGCGCCATGGTCACCTCCACCCTTTCTATTGTCACGATCCCCATGGTGTCCAAAAAGATCGGCGTGAAGAAATCCTTCCTGATCTACGGCGTTTACGGCGTGATCTCGAGCGTGGCGGGCTATTTCGTCTATCTCTTTATGTTCGACGCCGAAAACTCCGGCAAGAGCTTCTGGGTCGTGTTCGCGGTGCAGTTCATCACGAACTTCATGTTCGGCCCGCACGGGTTCGCGCCCATGGTCATGCTCACCGACGCGGTGGACTACAAGGAAATGACCACCGGCAAGCGCAACGAGGGCACGCAGTACGCGGTGCTCAGCCTCTCCATCAAGCTCGCGAACGCCTTCTCCGTCGCCACCGGCGTGCTCATGGTCGGCCTTGCGGGCTACGACGCCACGACCCCCTTCGCCCAGGTCCTGCCCTTCACGCGCAACCTCATCATGGCGGCGTATTGGCTGGTGCCCGGCATCTGCGTGGGACTTTCCATGATCCCCATGCTGTTCTATAAGCTGGACCGCCCCGAGATCAAAAAGCAGCTCGCGGACTTCAACGCCCGCCGCGTGCTGGACGAATAAGCACATCGCCCGCGGGGAAGCGCGCCTTCCCCGCGTTGTTCCATAAGGAAGGGATCCCGCCGGTCCTTGTCACAGCCTGCGGCCGGGCGGATCCGATCTGACAGAAAGGAGCTTTCCCATGCCGAGTTTTTGCGGATTCTGCGGTTCGCCCGTCCACCCGGACGGCACCTGCACCGTGTGCGGGCGCAAAGCGCCCGACCTGTTCGCCCCGCCCGCGCCCGCGGACGAGGACGAAGCCACCGGCATCCTGTCGCCGGGCGACATGCCGGACTTCTACTTTGACAACATCCCCGACGCGCCTGCGGCGCCGACCTATCCCACGCCTCCGCCCTTCCCGATGCAGCCCGACTTCCCGCCGCAGCCCGACGGTCCCGCGTATCAGGCGCCGACGTGGGGACCGCCCACTCAGCAGCAGGCGTCTCCGGTCCGGGACGCGCCGCCGTATCCGGCGCCGACGTGGCAGCCCCCGGCGTTCGCCGACCCGCCGACCCGGCGGGAACCGCCGCAGCCGACCTACCGGGAGACCCCGCGCCGGACCGCGGCAGAACCGGCGGCGCGGGACCGCGTGCGCTATGCGGACGCGCAAAAGCCCGCCGAGAAAAAGAAGCCCACGGGAAAAAGCGCAGACAAAGGGCGCTCCGGCTCCAGAAAGGGGCTTGCCGCCGTGCTGATCATCCTCGTCATCCTCCTGCTTTCCTTCCTGACCGTGTATCTGCTGAACCTGTTCGGCGTGATTACGATCACCTTCCTGCAAAAGGAAGAGCCCTCGACTGCGCAGGTCAGCGAGCCGGTCCCCGCTTCGTCCGATCCCTCCACAGAACCGGCGTCGGAGACCGCCGCCGCGCCCGCCGTGACCGGCTGGTACCTTGTCCGGCTGCAAAGAGTCAAGGGGAACGATATCCTGACGGATATCCGCTACACCGAGCGCGGCAAGGTGACGGAGGAAATCGGCGTTTCCTCTGCGGTGCGGTATACCTTCGACGGGTTCGGCAGGATCGAGACCGAGGACATGGGACCGAACGGCAGAGTGACCTATACCTATGAGCCGAACGGCGACGGTTTTGTGGGCACGGGCGACTACACGTCCCTAAACGAGCCCGGACCGCAGAGGCGCATCCTGTACTATAACAACGTCTATCAGCTCACGCGCGCCGAGCATTACTTCGGCAGCGAGATGAACAGCTACACGCTTTATGAATACTACGCCAGCGGCCGCATCAAACAGAAGACGGAATACACCGTGCTCGGCGGCGCGTCGCAGGTGATGCGCTTTGACGAGCGGGGCGTGCTGCTTTCGGACGGTGAAGCCCCGACGAACGTCGCATACGACGAAAACGGGCTCCCCGTACGCGAGGACTACGCCGACGGCGTCAGCGTCCTGTATACCTGGGCGCCCTCCACCCTGACGGGCAAATCCGCGCCGATCGGCGAGACCGCCGCGAGCACGACCGAAGCGACCGAAGCGACCGAAGCGACGGACAACATATCGACGGCGGAATAAGCGCACGCGCGCCGACGCGAAGCCAACCGCACCCGCGCGATACGCGCGGCCCATCCCCTGCAGCCGACGGTTTTTTGCCGTCGGCTGTTTTTTTCTTTACATTTGACAAAAAATCATTTATACTGAATAAAAGACCCAAACCGTGCGCCCGACCGAACGGGTCGGGAGGAAAGGAGTTTCCCATGGCAAAATTCTGCGGTTACTGCGGCGCGCCCGTCGATCCCGACGGGACCTGCCCCGTGTGCGGGCGTAAAGCCCCCTCCCCCCTGTTCCACACGTCCGACCCGGACGAGGACGGTCTGCCCGAATCGGGCTTCAAAACAGATTATTTCTTCTCATCCATATTCTATATGGCAGAATGAAGCTGGGCTTTGGTGTACACATATCAGAGATATCAATGGTAAAAAAAAGATCCGCCGTAGAAAAACAAAAGAAGAACTGCTTGACTTTATAGTTCACCATTACAGGGAACTAGAAGAAAAAATCTATATTAAAGATTTATTCGAAGAGTGGTCAGAAAAAAAACTTAGGTATGGTGAGATATCAAAACAATCTTATGATAAGTATTGTAGTGAATTCAAACGTTTTTTTACTCCGGATAAAAAGATCTGTAAGAAGCAGGTGAAACAAATCACCGAATTAGATCTGGAAGACTTTATCAAATCGACTATCCACGACATGAGCCTCACCAGAAAAGCCTATAGCAACCTTAGTTTACTTATTAATGGTATCTTTAAATATGCCAAAAAGAAAAAACTCACTCAAATTAGTATCACACATTTCATGGGAGATATGGAATTATCCAGAAATACCTTTATTAAAAGGTATAAGCCAAAAGAACTAGAGGTTTTCTCTGAGGAAGAGATTCCCCTTGTTACAGATTATTTAAAGGCTCATCCTGACATATGGAATCTTGCCCTACTTTTACAATTTGAAACAGGGTTGAGAATCGGAGAATTGACAGCATTAAAACATGCCGATATTTATCCTGAACACATTTTGATTTCCAGGACAGAACGTAAGGTAAAAAATGAGGAAGGGAAATGGATAGTTGATGTCCAAGACTATCCTAAAACTTTTGCAGGATTCCGGGAAGTGCTACTTTCTCCGTCCGCCTTAAAGACAATTCGGAAAATTAAAATGGCTAATCCTTTTGGAGAATATCTGTTTATGAACAATGGGAAGCGCATCAGAGGCAACACTATTAATAAGAGGCTTCATACTGTTTGTGAGAATCTTGGGATTAATTATCGCTCTACCCATAAAATCCGTAAGACCTATGGTACAACATTGATTGATGGCAATGTTGATGAAAGTTTAATCGCGGAACAGATGGGGCATGTGGATATTTCAACGACAAAACAGTATTACTATTACAGTAATAAGAGTAAGAAAAACAAGCTCAAGCAAATATCTCAAGCCATTAACTATTGAAGTGATACTAGATAAGATTTAACTAAAAGTCACCCCTTTATTCAATTATGTCACCTTTGGGGGAATCTCTCAAAACCCGCATGAATAAAGGGCGTTGGCGTTTTTGATGAAAGAACCAACGCACTTCGATTCTCTCATCCCCTGTTAATTAAAAAAACTCTCAAGA
>CACZGD010000008.1:37329-65401 GCA_902780565.1 Oscillospiraceae bacterium | reverse complement strand
ATGCCACGGTGCCGGTGTGCTGACAATCCTCGGCGGCAACGGCGGCGGTATAGGTCATGTCGTGACCGAGCGCGTCCACGGTCTCCTGCGCGACGAGGACGGTGCCGCAAAGCTCGCAGTGAGAGCCTGCGGTCAGGCCGGGTTCGGTGCAGGTCGCGGCCACGGCTTCATCAGTCACGGGGCTGTGCGGGCCATAGGTGTGGTCGTCAAGATCGGTGAGTTCATTGGCACCGGCTTCGTCCGCGAAGTCCTTGTTGCAGCGAGAGCAGTGATAGAAGGCGACCTTGCCGGTATGCTGGCAGTCCGTTGCGGGCACGGCGGCGGTGAAGGTCATATCGTGACCGAGAGCGGCGGAGGACCGGGTCGAGACCTTGCCGCAGGTCGGGCAGGTGCGGGTCTCAGTACCGCCCGCGGTACAGGTGGCGGTGTTATTGCCCCACTCGCCGGTATGCTGCTCGGCGGTATAGGGCGCGGTCAGCACGAGATCCTGCGTGACATTTTGGTAGCCGCTCCACGTGCCCTTGATAAAGTGGAACGAATCGTTGGGCGCGCGGTCCGGAATCTCGGGCGGGATGGCGTCGGCGCCGTAGTCGACGGTCTGGGTCTTCAGCACCGTGCCGTCCCAGTTCTTGAAGATGACGGTGTGCGTTTCAATTTGCCACACAGCGTAGAGCACGGCGTCGGCGTTCGCGGTGTAGGTCGCGCCCTTCGCGTATTCGGGCGCGGTCGCGTTCTGATCGGTAGACCAGCCGAGGAAGGTGTAATGCTCGCGCGTCGGTTCGGTGGCGGAGAGGGTGATATCTCTGTTATAGTATTTTTTCTGAACGTCCGTCGGGGCGCCCGCGCCGCCGTTGGCGTTATAAGAGACGGTATAGACCTCTTCAAAGCGGAAGGGCACGTTGTCGGTCGCGGTGAAATAATAATTCTTGACCGCGAACAGATAGGTCTTACCGGCTTCGAGCTCCTTCTCAAAGCGGAACTGGTTCGTCTGCTGGCCGAAACTCGTGTCGCCGTTATCGTCGCTGGTGTTCGGGAAGTTTGCGCCGGTGTGATAGGCTTCGGCTTCGTCGTACATGCCGTAGGTATCCACAGTGCTCAGACCGTAGCAGAGATAGGTCTTCGTCACAGACGGCGTGAACTGATAAAACGCGATCTTGCCCTGCGCGCCGATCTCTGCAGTATAGGAAGTATTCGGCACAAGCACCGGCGCGTTCGTCGGATACCAAAGGGCGTAATAGGTCGTATCGGAGGAAGGAACGGCGATCGTATCCGTTGCCATGTTCGATTTCGCTTCTTTGCCGTTCTGCGAGGTGGACCACGCGATCAGCTCGTGCTCCGCGCGGGTGAGGCCGGATTTATCCAGCCGGATGCTCTGCCCCTGCGGAAGCGCCTGCGTAAAGGTCGTAGCGCCGCCGGTGGCGTTGAAGGTGATGTTTCTGCTGTTTGCCAGAACGACGGGATAGTTGCCGGTCGTACTGTCGTTGTAATGCCGCGAGCAGAGGTAATACTTGGTCCCGGCGTTGAGCGTCTGTACGATATAATGCCGGTTCCCCGCCAGATCCAGCAGGGCCTGCGCCTTCGGCGCGCCGCTGGAGCTGCTGGAAATGTCGTCCTGATAGGCGATCTGATCCCCCGAGCCGTTGATGATATACCCCTTGGGGTCGCCGTTGGTGCCCTTCGCCTCAAAGATATAGGTCCCGGTAGCGGACGGCGTGAAGGTGAACCACGCGCCGGAGGCCCCGGTGGGAAGGCTCGCGTTGGTCTCGGTGTTCAGCGAGATCGCGGGCATGGCGTCCGCAATCGCCTTGATGGCGTTGGCCGCGTTATTGATATCCGTCTGCGAATAGGTGGTGTAGCCGTCGTTAAGATCCGCAAGGATCGCCGACGCGGTATCGAGCGCCGAATTCAGAGAGGTGGAATAGTTCGGCGAGATCTCGTTGACCTTTTTGCCCCACTTATACCACGTGCGCAGGGTGTCGGAATTCACCTCATAAGGGCCGGAGGACTGGAAGAACAGGAAAATATCGTCGCCGCCGGCGCTTCTGTTCATATCGGCGGCAGTGCCGACGTCGCTGCTGGAATCGCTGGTTCCCTTCACGGGCGTCCAACCGCTTTGCGAAGAACTGGACGCCCATTTGAAATTGGTGATGGGCGGACCGGCCGTCGGGTCCTTACAGACGTAAAGGTAAATATAGTTGCCGCCGCCGTCCTTGTTCAGGTCGACGATGCCGTCGCCGTCGCCGTCGCTGCTGGAGGCAGGCCGCTTGCCGACGATGGTAAACGCGCAGCTCTTTCCGTTGATCGTCTGATATTTTGTCGTCTCATAGTTGTTGGAGCCGCCGGAATAGACCATGACGCAGGTAGCGGCTTCGGTGACGGTGGTACCTTTCTTGAAGCCGAGACAGATATATTTGCCGCCGGCGCCGTCGTTTAAGTCCTTGTCGATGATATTGTTATACCCATCGCCTGTAACCGGACTTTTTGCGGTCGACCAGATTTTGCCATGACCGGTCGCAAAGTACGTAACGAAATTGGTTCCGCTATCATAATGCCACTCTTTTGTGTAGTTCTTCGTGTAATTGTCATACGCCTTTGCGGGCGGCGTAAACAGCACGGAGAACACGGGAATCATGGTGAAGACCAAAACAAGGGAAAGCAACGTCAGCAACACTTGGCGCCGACGGGTGATTGTGTGCTTTGCGGTTGTTGTTCTGCTCATCAAGCATACACTCCTTATAAAGATTTTTACTCTTATAAAAAAAGTAAATTAATACATCTTATATTGTATCAATTCCCATTCTTCATTGCAAGAAAGGAAAGAAAAATACCTGCACAAAGATTTTTCTTCCGTCTTGTGCAATCTGCAAAAACCGGGCGTAAAATTTTGGTTCTTTGTGACAAAAATATGAACAAATCGCAAAAAAACCTCCCCCCGGAGGGAAGTCCGCCGGGGGGAGGTCATCAGGGGGATAGAAAGAAGGGGATATCTTTATGAAGTCCTGTCGCCGGAGGAGCCGGTCACAGGAGCGCTTCTTTGACAAGCGCGGGTTCCTTCTTCAGAGCCTGCAGATGCGGCTTCGCCTGCTTATCTGTTGAACAGGTTGCGGAAGAAGTTGCCGATGCGCTGGAAGAAGCTGACGATGCGCTGCCAGAGGTTGGAGAAGAAGTTGCCGCCGTTGCCGGAGCCGCCTTCGTCGCCGCCGCCCTGGTGCATTTCGGTGCCGCAGCCATAGTCGCAGACGCCGTCGTTGTTGTTATCGACGTGCGCGACCTTGCCGGTCTTGTCTCTCTGCTCGGTGACGTGGCAGCGAGCGCACTCGTAAGTGGTGTAGCCTTCCGCGGAGCAGGTGGGGGCGACGGTCTGGCCCTTGACCCAGTCGTGGCCGAGCGCGTTGATCTCGGTCTGGGCGGTGACGACCTTGCCGCAGTCGTCGCACTTGACGCCCTCGGTCAGGCCCTTTTCGGTGCAGGTCGCGGCCTTGCCGGCGATCGTGGAGGTATGGACGTGGTGATTGGGATCGATGGGAAGGATCTCTCCTTCGATCAGCGTGCCGCAGACCTTGCAGCGCTTGCCGGCGGTGTTGCCCTCCTCCACGCAGGTCGCGGGCTTGGCTTCGATCTCCTCATAATCGGTGTGATCGCAGACGAGGCTGGGCAGGATGCCGGACTCGCGGACCAGCTCCAGGATCGCGGGGATCAGGTGCGCCTTGCGGTTGTTGATGGAGACCATGTTGCGGGCAGCGATCCCCTGATCGCTTTCGCAGCCGGTGAATTCCTCCTGAACGGTGAGGGAGGCGGTATAAAGCTGGGCCTCGACGGTATCCGGGAAGAACGCGTCCACGATGCGGTCGGAGGCGTTGATGAGCGCCTTGGTCACAGGCACGTTCCCCGCGATGGCGTCTTCCTTGACCTCGAAGAGACCGAGGAGGTTGACGAGATTGCCGTCGGTGGCTTCGTCAAAGAGATAGCCGGGGATCTTTTCGAGATCGGCGGCGGAGTGGACGTTCGAGAACATGGACTCCATGGGCAGCGCGGCGAACAGGAGCTGCGCGGCCTTCTTTTCAAGGGAGTCGGCCTTGTTCACGTTGCCGGATTCGATCATGAGACCGTTGGTCAGGTCGACGAAGCGGTCGACGAGGGCGTTGAGGGTTTCTTCGCCGGTGGCGGCCTTTTCGACGCCGAGCTTGAATTCGACGTTGCCGAGACCGAGGCCGAGCTTGCTGTTGAGCTCGCCGATCATGTCGTTCGCAACAGCGTTGATCTTGCCGGTGGCGAAGGTGGCGGCGGCGTAGACGATATCGGCGACCTTGTCAAGGACCACGGCTCTTGCGCCGTCCTCCTGCACGTTCGCGTAATCCATGGCGGTGTAGGTGTAGTCCCAGCCTTCGAGCTCGACGGCGCCGACGGCCTTTTCAAGGACCATGTCAAGCGCGGCGACGAGGATCTGATCGAGGGTATCGAGATCTTCCACACGCATATGGAACTGATAGAAGATGGAATCGGGGTCGTCCTCGGCCAGCAGGTCGCAGGCGACGCGGATGCCGCAGTCAAGGGCGTTCTCGACGGAGGAGAAGTCCATGTCGTAGATCATGCCGGCGTTGAAGCCGTGCTCGGAGGCGAACGACGCGCTGATGTCGGCGCCCTCAGCCAGCGCGATGAAGGTATCGCGGTCGATGTACTGCTTCATCATATCGAGCAGGCCGGAGACCTTTGCGCAGATCTTTTCAAGGTTTTCGGTAAGGTACTGATTGCCGCCGTCCGTGAGGCCGAGATCGGCCATGCCGGAATCGGACGCGATCATATCGACGGTCTTATAGAGGATGTGGTTCGCCTGACCGACGACGCCCTTGTATGCGTCATAGTCGGCCATCACGTCGAGCAGGGTCTCGTCATACGTCGCGTCGGCGTCGATGAGGTTCACCAGCTCCTGCAGCTTTTCAAGCTCCTCGATCTTGCCGTCGAGGTTGTTGAGGATCACGGTCGCAAAGGCGGGGTCCTTGAACATATCGCCCACGGCGGTCTTGATGGCGCTCACGACCATGGGCTGCGCGATCTGGTTGATGAAGGACATGCCGAAGTCCACGGTGGTGGCGTCGGGATCCAGCAGGTTCGCGGTCACGGTCGCCTGAATGGGAGAGGTGACGTTGACCTTCGCGGTGGCGCTTTCCACCTTGACCTGCGCGGCGAAGGAATCCACGTCCTTATACATCTTGTAGGAGAAGGTCGCCTGGGCGTCGGAAATGTTGAACGCGACGGTCGTGCCCATGGCTTCGATGCTCTGGCTCTGGCCGTTGACGTTTTCCTCCAGCGCGGCGATGACGGCAGTCTCCAGCGCGCCGAGATCGACGTCGAGGTCGACAAGGGTCTCGTCGTTCGCAACGGCCTTCACAAGCACGTTCCTGCCCCAGGCTTCACCGGTACCGGCGACGAGGGCCTTGTCAGCCTCGCTCATTTCGGAATTGGCAAGCACGTCGATTTCCTCGTCCGCATACTGACGGAGCGTATTGATGGCCTGATCGTTCGCGTAGATCACGGGCATATAGTCGCTCATTTCGGTGCTGGCGGGATGATAGGTGGCATAGGGGTCGTTGCCGGTGTAGCCGACGGTGAGCTCCGGAGGCTCCACGTTGACGGCTTCCTTCACGATCTTGACCATGCCCTGCAGCGCCTGCAGGAAGCCGAACTCCTTCACAAGCGCGTAGACGTCGGTGGTTCTGAGATCCATGGCCTGGACGGCGGCCTTGGACTCCTCGCTGATCATGTCGCCGACGACGCCGAGGAACCAGCTCTTGATGCCGTTGCTGATGATCTCGTCAAAGGTCTCGGTGCGGGTCTCGGGGACCTCGTAGTTCATTTCGCGGGCGATCTCACGGATGAATTTATCCTGAATGTCGCCGTTCACGAGATAGTCCTCATAGAAGGTCTTGATCTCGTCGCCGTCCGGAAGGGTCTCGATGTACGCGCCGACCTTGCCGTAATCGAACACCTGATCGTCCCAGCGGAAGACCTTGCCGAAGGTGTCGGCGTTGTCCGCCATGAACTGGAAGACGCCGAACAGGAAGTTCAGGTCGCCGTTTTCGCGGGTGACGAGCGCAGCGGTGTTGAGGTTTGCGAAGTCGCCTTCCAGCTCGGCGACGTGGTCCTTCATGCCGATCAGGGTGTCAACGCCCTTGATCTCGTATTCGCCGAGCGCGGGGATGCTGGCGACGAAGTTGTTGAAATCGGCGGCGGCGTCGACGATCTTTCTGTCGAGCCAGTCGAGCAGAATGGATGCGATCTGCTCATAGCTGAGATCCTGCACGTTGCCCTGCGCGACGGCGGGCACTTCGTAGGTCTCTCTTGCGCCGGGGGTGACGGTGCGCTCGGCGGCGATCGCCGGGACGATGCACGTCAGGACCAGCAGCAGGGATACGAAAACGGATAAAACCTTTTTCATGCTGTTTCCTCCTAATTATTTGCCGGTTTTGCGGGGCGGCAGCCCGATATTTTTTGAATGACAAATTACTTTCACATATCATGAAAATGAATTTCATTCATCATTGCAAGCACTATTGTACGGGATTCCCCGCCAAAAAGCAAGAAACAGAATCGGGGTTTTTGTCATAAATGCCGAATGACCCCGGAGTATTTCGGGTTGTTTCTGTGAATTATGACAGATTTTGCGTTTTTGTCGCATAAAAAAGCGCCCCGCCGAAGCCCGCCGTCTGCGCGGACGCGGACGGCCTTAAATTTCGTCGCAGGAATGAAAAAGACCCCCGCCGAAGCGGAGATCAAAAGCGTATTGTCTTACACCAGCCCGAGCCTTTCCCGGAAGGGGGCGGTCTCGTCGATCTTTCTGCGATAGGTCTCGTAGTCCGTCAGGCCCATCACGTAATAGGCGCAGGAGAAGCTGATCTTGGAGATGACGTAGCGCAGCGTGAGCTCCTCGCCGCGGGTCAGCGTCTCCCGCCCGAGGCGCCCGCACACCAGACGGGTCATGCGCAGGTTCAGATTGCCGATCACGCACGCCACGTAGGGCGTCAGCGAGCCCTCCTCGAAGAGCTGCCTTGCGGACTTGAGGATGAAATTGAGAAAATCCGTGGAAAAGAAGTTGGCGGTCTGGGTCTCGCTCAGGGGCTCCCCGGCGCACTGCCGGAACAAAAAGGACGCGGCGAGCGAAAACACCGTCTGATAGAACTGATCGCGGAAGTCGGCGATGTTTTTATAATAGACGTAGAACTCCGTGCGGCTGATGCCCGCGGTCTGCAGCAGCTCGGTGACGCTGCATTTGTTGCGGTCGCCCTTGGACTGCAGGATGATATACGCCGCGAAAAGCATATCCTGGATCTCGGGGCTGCCGGTCAGGAATTCGGCGAAGAAGCGCTTGGCGTTCTCCGCGATGGAATCCGAAATATCGTACTGGAAGGACAGCCACTTTTCGTCGATGACGTACACGTCCTCCGGGAAGAGCCGGATAAACAGATACATCGCCGTATACTCGGGCAGAAAGGAGATGAACTCCAGAAAGATCGGCTCCGTGACGCGGCACTTATGCGCCAGCGCCTGCATCCGGTTCTGGATCATCTGCCCGAGGAAATACGGGAAGCCCACGTTGCCGTGGTCCCCGCACAGCAGGCGCACGGTCTCGGTTTTCTCCACGATCCGGGTAAAGATTCCGAGCAGATAGACCCGCATATCCTCCGCCGAGCGGATGTCAGGCTTGGCGGGATCGTGCAGCAGCTCCCGCATAAAGGAAAAGCACACGGCCTTGTAGACCGCGAAGGGATCTTCATACAGCCGGTAAAACGTGGAGCGGTGCACCCCGGCCTTCTGGCACAGCGCCGTGACCCGCATTTTGTAATAAGGCTGCTCCGGCAGCATTTCCAGAAAAGCGCGCCGGATCCGCGCGTCGGCGTTCTCTGTTTCACGGTCCATCGGTTTGTTCGGCAAGAATCTGTCCCCCCCCCTTCACCGGCGACGACGTCGGCAGTTTCCGAAACGTGCATTTTCGCCGGGCGCAAAGCCTCCGGTTAGTCATTTGTAACTCTATTATAAATATTTATTTTTGAAATTTGTTTTCTTCTTTATGGACAGATTGTGAACGATATGTAAACAAACAAAAAAACAAAACAGGGGGTGCATTTTTCGCGGGGATATGCTATACTGGACCAAAGCCCCGCGGGGACGCCCCGCCGCCGTCCGCACTGTCCGCACAGGCAGCGCCGAAAACGGAAGAAAACAGAAAAAAGTTTTTTATAAAACGACCGGATTTATGTGCTGACAGTGCTGACAGTGCCGACAGGCTCCCCTTCCGGTCAAGGAGGAAAGGACAAGCCATGCCGCCCTTCATCGTATTTGACGTGGAAACGCCGAACAGCCGCAACGACCGGATCTCCTCCATCGGGATCGCGGTGATCCGGAACGGCAGGATCACGCAGGCGTTCGGGACCCTTGTGAACCCCGAGACCCATTTCGACCCCTTCAATATCGCCCTGACGGGGATCTCCCCCGCGGACGTACATGACGCGCCGACCTTTCCGGAGGTGTGGGAGAGTATCGGCGAGGCGTTTTCCGCCGCCGTGCTGCTGGCGCACAACGCGCCGTTCGACATGGGCGTGCTCTCGAAATGCCTGAACCGCTATCTGCTGCCGCACCCGGCAACGCTGACCTACGCCTGCACCTGCCGCATGGCGAAAAAGGCGTTCCCCGCCCTGCCGCGCCACACACTGGACGCGCTGTGCCGCCATCTCGACGTCCCGCTGGACCACCACAGGGCGGATTCCGACGCAAACGCCGCCGCGCAGCTCTTTCTGCGCATGACCGAAAACGGGCTCGATCCCCTCCCCTTTTTCCGCGTCTATGACGTCGCCGCCGGGAAGACCGTAAAGCACTGACCGTTTTATCCTCCATACAGGACAAAACGACCCGATTTCATATCGTTTTTCTTCTTTACGGGAAAACCCGGTCGCTTCTTATGCGGCGGGACCCGCGCGATATCCCGGAAAATACCGCAGCCCGCCGGTCGGCGGGCTGTTTCGTTACGCGTTCGTCAGCGTTTCAAGGTAGGCGCCGACGTTGAAGGGATACAGGACCGAGTCCTTTTTGAGGTACAGCGGGTGGTGCGGGTGCCCCTTTTTGGACGGCTGCCCCGCCTGGACCCACTTTGCGCCGTATTCCTCTCCGAGCGCCAGAAAATCGCGCACGCAGCCGGGCAGATAGGCCCGCTTTTCGATCACCGCGCCCCACGCCGCCCACAGCACGGGCGAGGAGGAGCGCTCCAGCAGCCAGCGCAGCGCCTTCAGGTTTTCCGCGTGCAGACGGGGATTCAGCGTCCGGTCCATGTCGTCCGGCGACGTCGCCCGCTGCGCGTAGACGTTGAACATGATGAACGAGTCGAAGCCGTTGCCCGCCGCGATCCGCTGCACGGATTTAAGCGTGTTGTCCAGCGCCCCCGGCGCGGCGGTGGAGGGGTTCACCCCCAGCGTGATCAGCGGACGCTCCCCCCGCGTGCCGAGGATATACCGGTATTCGGAATAGAAATCCGGCACGTAAAGCCAGCGGGACCGGTCGTAATCCGGCGTTTCGGTTTTGGTCTCCAGCGCCTCGGCAAAGGACAGGACCTCCAGCGCGGTCGTCGGCGCGCTCGGAATATGCGGCATAAGGACGCCCCCCTTCGGTTTTTCTGCCTCCTATTGTACCTGTCCCGGCAAAAAAATGCAAGCGCCGCTTGTGCTTTTTTCGGTTTTGGTGTATGATAGCAGAGAGAAAGGCTTGACCGAAAGCTTTACTCTTGTGATTGGAAGGTGAGATCGTATGCACGTGGACGTGAACGGCACGACGCTCTTTTACGAAAAGCTGGGGAGCGGTCCTCCCCTGCTGCTGGTGCACGGCAACGGCGGCACGCACCGGGTCTTCCGCCGCATGGCGAAGGTCCTTGCGCCCCATTTCACCCTGTATCTGCCCGATACGCGCGGCCACGGCGACAGCGGCAAAACCGACGTTTTCCATTACGACGACTTCGCCGCGGACCTCGTCGCCTTCTGCGCCGCCCTGCGGATCGAAAAGCCCGTCTTCGTGGGGCACAGCGACGGCGGCATCACCGGGCTGCTGCTTGCCTCCCGTTACCCGGACCTGCTGAAGGAGGCCTTCATCTGCGGCGCGAACCTGACCCCGCGCGGCTTTTACGCCCCCGTGCGCGGCGCGATCCGCCTGTGGAGCCTTTTCAACAAAAACGACCGCATCCGCCTGATGCTGCGGGAGCCGCGGCTGACGGAGGAGGACCTTCATAAGATCACGATACCGGTTCACGTGACCGCCGGAATGTTCGATATCGTCAGGAAAAAGGAGACCCTTGCCATCGTGAACGCGATCCCGGACGCGGATCTGAAGATCTTTCCGCTGCGGGAGCACAACGCCTACGTCATGCTCGAAACCGCCCTTGGGGAATACGTGCTGGAAAAAACCGGCGCCGGGAACGCCCCGAAAACGGGAAATAACGATTGACAACGTCCGATCTTCCCTTTATAATAGAAATGATAGTCCCTTCAAAAGGAAATACCGAAATGAGGAGAATTCGTTATGTATACACCGGAAAACGGAAAAATCTGGCTTGCGACCGGCGCTGACCGCGTTTATCTCGAGCCCTCCATGGCGAACCGCCACGGACTGATCGCCGGCGCGACCGGCACCGGCAAAACCGTCACCCTGAAGGTGCTGGCGGAGTCCTTCAGCGAACTCGGCGTGCCCGTGTTCATTGCCGATATCAAGGGCGACGTGTCCGGCATGTGCCTGCCCGGCTGCGAAAACAAGCACATCCGCCGCAGCATCGACACCATGGGGATCGAGGATTTCACCTATACCCTCTTCCCTTCCCGCTTCTTTGACGTGTACGGCAAAATGGGCCACCCCGTGCGCACCACGATCTCCGACATGGGGCCCGACCTGCTGGCGCGCCTGCTCTCCCTGAACGAGACCCAGAGCGGCGTTCTGCGCGTCGTGTTCCGCGTGGCGGACGACCTCGGCATGCTGCTGCTGGACCTGAAGGACCTGCGCGCCATGCTGCAGCACGTGGCGGACAACGCCAACGACTATAAGATCAAATACGGCAACGTGACCGCGCAGAGCGTGGGCGCCATCCAGCGCGCGCTGCTGACCCTGGAGGACGAGGGCGGCGACGTGTTCTTCGGCGAGCCCGCCCTGGAGATCGCCGACTGGTTCGACTGGGACGAGGAGGGCAACGGCTACATCAACATCCTCGAGTGCCAGGAGCTGTTCCAGCACCCGATGCTGTACGGCACCTTCCTGCTGTGGATGCTATCGGAGCTTTACGAGCTGCTGCCGGAGGCCGGCGACCTGGACAAGCCCAAAATGGCGTTCTTCTTCGACGAGGCGCACCTGCTGTTCAAGGACGCCCCCAAGGCCCTGCTGGAAAAGGTGGAGCAGGTGGTGCGCCTGATCCGCTCCAAGGGCGTTTCGGTCTGGTTCATCACCCAGAACCCCATGGACATCCCGGAAACCGTGCTGGCGCAGATCGGCAACCGCGTGCAGCACGCGCTGCGCGCCTATACCCCCAACGAGCAGAAGGCGATCCGCGCCGCCGCCAAGAGCTTCCGCGTGAACCCCGCCTTCAACACCGAGACCGTGCTGCAGGAGCTGGCGACCGGCGAGGCGCTTGTGTCTGTATTGGACGAAAAGGGCGTGCCGACGATCGTGGAACGCGCAAATATCCTGCCGCCCAGAAGCTCCCTGAACGCCGTCTCCCCCGAGCTGATCGCCCACATGGTGGAGATCAGCCCCCTGTATGAAAAGTACCGCGACGCGGTCGACCGCGAATCCGCCTATGAGATCCTCGGCGCGAAGGCGGAGGAGGAGGCCTACGCCGCCCAGATGGAAGCCGAGCGCAAGCGCGCGGAGCAGGAGCGCATCGCCGCCGAAAAGGAGCGTCTGGCAGCCGAAAAGGCAGCCGCGAAGGAGCAGGCCGCCAAGGAGCGCGAACAGGCCGCCAGAGACCGCGAACAGGCGGCAAAGGACAAGGCCGCCGAACGGGAGCGCATCGCCGCCGAAAAGGCCTATCAGGCGGAGCTGAAGAAGAAGGAAGCCGAGATCAAGCGTCTGGAAATGCAGGCCGCGAAGCAGAAGGCAGCCGCGAAGAAAAAGACCACCTCGGCGCTGGGCAAGGCCGTCTCCTCCACCGCGAACTCCGTCGGGCGCGAATTCGGCAAGCAGATCGTCAGAGGCCTGTTCGGCACGTGGAAAAAATAAACGAAGATCAGGAGCCGCCCGGCTCCTTTTCTTTTATCCCGCATTTCTTTTGATTCTCCCTTGCCAAACGCCCCTTCGTCGTGTATAATATCCCCATATTACAGTTGGAACACGGTGATTCTTATGGACTATTTTTCCGGCAGCTATGACGTTGCCGTGATCGGCGCGGGGCACGCCGGGATCGAGGCCGCTTTGGCTTCGGCACGCCTCGGCGCGAAGACCGTCTGCTTTACGGTCAATCTGGACTGGATCGGCAATATGCCCTGCAACCCCTCCATCGGCGGGACCTCCAAGGGGCATCTGGTGCGGGAGATCGACGCGCTGGGCGGCGAAATGGGCCGCGCGGCGGACAAAAACACCCTGCAGTCCCGTATGCTCAACCGCGGCAAGGGACCGGCGGTCCACTCCCTGCGCGCGCAGATCGACCGGCGCGAATACTCCAAATACATGAAGCACACGCTCGAGCAGCAGGAAAATCTGGATCTTGTGCAGGGAGAAATCACAGAACTGCGCAGAAATGGTAATTTATGGCAGCTTGTAACGAAGCTCCACTGCCTGTATGAGGCAAAATGCGCGGTCATTGCGACCGGCACCTTCCTCGACGGCAAGATCTACGTCGGCGAGACCTGTTATTCCTCCGGTCCGGACGGGATGTTCCCCGCCATCGGGCTGTCCGACGCGCTGCGGGAGCTGGGACTCCCCCTGCGCCGCTTTAAGACCGGCACGCCCTCCCGCGTCAACCGCCGCAGCGTGGACTTTACGGATCTGGAGCCGCAGTTCGGCGACGAGCACGTGGTCCCCTTCTCCTTCGGCACCGAAACGCCGCCCGAGAACCGACTCCCCTGCTACGTGACCTATACCAACGACGAGACCAAACGCATCATCACCGAAAATCTGGACCGCTCTCCCCTGTTCGGCGGCAGGATCGAGGGCGTCGGCCCCCGCTACTGCCCCAGCATCGAGGACAAGATCGTCCGGTTCGCGGATAAGGAGCGCCACCAGATCTTCATCGAGCCCTGCGGGCTGGAGACCGAAGAGCTGTATCTGCAGGGGCTCTCCTCTTCCCTGCCCATCGACGTGCAGGAGGCGTTCATCCACACGATCCCCGGGCTGACCCACGCCAAGGTCATGCGCAACGCCTACGCGATCGAATACGACTGCGTGGACCCCCTCGCCCTCAAAGCGACGCTGGAATTCATCGACGCGCCGGGACTGTTCGGCGCGGGCCAGTTCAACGGCTCCTCCGGGTATGAGGAGGCCGCCGCGCAGGGGCTTGTGGCGGGCATCAACGCCGCCAGAAAGGCGCTGGACCTCTCCCCTGTCATTCTGGAGCGTTCCGGCTCCTATATCGGCACGCTGATCGACGATCTGGTCACCAAGGGCTGCAACGAGCCCTACCGCATGATGACCAGCCGCTCCGAATACCGCCTTGTGCTGCGGCAGGATAACGCCGACCTGCGGCTTTCCGACCTCGGGTATGAGATCGGGCTGCTGCCGAAGGCGCGACACGACGCGCTGGAGGAAAAACGCCGCCTGATCGACGCGGAACGCAGACGCGTGGAGAAAACCGTCATGGTCCCCGGGGACGCGATCAACGCGATGCTTGTTTCACGTGAAACATCGCCCCTCACGACCGGGATCAAGCTGGCGGAGCTGATCCGCCGCCCGCAGCTCGACTACGACGCCCTTGCCCCGTTTGACGTTGACCGCCCGGATCTGCCGTATGAGATCTTCGAGCAGGTCGAAATCGACCTGAAGTATGAGGGTTATATCAAACGCCAGTACGCGCAGATCGCCGAGACCAAACGGCTGGAGGTCCGCCTGCTGCCGGAGGACATCGATTATAACGACGTACCGAACCTGCGGCTGGAAGCGCGCGAAAAGCTGTCCCGCATCCGTCCGCATAACATCGGGCAGGCCGGGCGCATTTCCGGCGTCAGCCCGGCGGATATTTCGGTCCTGCTGATCTATCTGTCCAAAAACAAAGGAGAATGACCGTGACGATCGATATCGAAGCCTTGAAATTCCAAGCCGCCGCGTTCGGCGTAGACTTAACGGACGTACAGCTCCGGCAGTTCGACCTGTACGCAGCCGAGCTGATCGCGTATAACGAAAAGGTGAATCTGACGGCGATCACAGCGCCGGATGAGATCGTGACAAAGCATTTCGTGGATTCTCTGGCGCTTTTGGGGCAAATTACGGTTCCCGAGGGCGCGACCCTTGCGGACGTCGGCACCGGCGCAGGCTTTCCGGGGATGGCGCTGCTGATCGCAAGACCCGATCTGCGCGTCACGCTGATGGATTCCGTCAACAAGAAGCTGGATTTTCTGCGTCAGCTTGCAGCAACGCTGGATCTGAACCCCGAAATCGTCCATATCCGCGCAGAGGACGCCGGGAGAGACCCGAAATACCGGGAGCATTTTGACTGTGTGACCGCCAGAGCCGTTTCGCAGCTCAATAAACTGGCGGAATACTGTGTGCCGCTTGTCAGACCCGGCGGAACCTTCGCGCCGCTCAAAGCGGCCTTAACGGACGAAGAAGCCGAAACGGGAAAGCTTGCGGCGGGAAAGCTCGGCTGCAAGCTGCTTGAGATCAAACGCTATCAGATCCCGGGCGGGGACGGCAGGGAAGTCCTGATTTTTGAAAAACGGTCGCGCACCCCGTCAAATTATCCCCGTCCCGGCGCTAAAATCTCCAAAACTCCCTTAAAATAACCGAAATCGACGACACAAACGACGTTCTTTCGCGCGCACACCGTGCTATACTGTTCTCAGAACAGACGGCACGGTGTTTTATTATGCGAAAGAACAAACTAAAGACGGGCGGCGAAATTCTGGAGATCCCGGTCTCCATGCTGCGCGTGAACCCTTTACGGGCAAGAATCTATTATAATGACGAAAGGACGGCGCGGCTGGAGGCGTCGATCCGCCGGTTCGGGATCATTGAACCGCTCACGGTCTTTTCCACGGCGTCCGGCTTATACGTGATCGTATCCGGGGAACGACGCTTTCGCGCCGCCACGGCGCTCGGGTACAGACGGCTGCCTTGCGTTCTGAGCGACACAGACGCCGCAAACGCCCTGTATATGATCCTTTCAAACGAACTGACAGCCGACAGGCTCACGTATTTCGAGGCCGCTGTCTGTTACGAAAAGCTCCACGACCATTTCGACGTCCCATATGAGGAGATCGCGGATCGGCTCGGGATCACGCTCGGCGAAATCATCGAACGCCTGCGTTTGCTCAAAATCCCGCAGGAGCTGCGCAAAACCATGATCGAAAACGGGTTAGGGGAGGCCTATGCGCGCGTTTTGCTTCATCTTGACGAACCGGATATGCGGGATTTACTCTCCGAGATCGTCGAAAACCGGCTCAGCCTCTATGAAACGAAGGCCCGCGCCGCCGCCTTGGTCAAAAAGGACCGCGCCCCGCTGAAGATCCTCACGTTCTATAAAGACAGCCGGATTTTCCGCAATACGATTGAAAACACCGTTCAGCGGATGCAGAACGCCGGGATCCGCACGGATTTCCAGAAGAATGAATCCGAATCCGCCGTCGAATACCGCATTCGCGTCGCCAAATAGCGGATAAACGGGCGCAAGCCCTTTATCATACAGCCCATATCTTTCTCTTTCACACCCCAAGGAGCGACCCGCCGGCAACGGCGGGCCGTTTCCGTTCGGAATGTTTCACGTGAAACATGGCCAGAGGCCAGAGGCCAGGGACCAGGGACCAGGGACCGGGGAACAGGGACCGGGGAACCAGGGGACAGGGACCAGGGACCAGGGGACAAGGACGAGGGACAAGAGACACAGGGACCGGAGATCAGGGACCAAAGCAAAAAGGACTACACGAATGGAACCTCAGCCGGTTATCCCGTTATAGACAATTTCCCTGACCTCTGACCTCTGACCCCTGACCTCTGACCCCTGGCCCCTGACCTCTGGCCCCTGACATCTGACCCCTGGCCCCTGACCTCTGGTCCCTGGCCCCTGACCCCTGGCCCCTGACCCCTGGTCCCTGGCCCCTGATCCCTGGCCCCTGACCTCTGGTCCCTGACCCCTGACCCCTGGCCCCTGACATCTGGCCCCTGGCCCCTGAAAAAAACCTCTTGCATTTTCCCGCCACATATATTATACTATAAATCCGAAAGGGGAGAGGCTAATGGCAAAAACGATAGCGATCCTGAACCAAAAGGGCGGCGTCGGGAAAACGACCTCGGCGGTCAACCTGACGGCCTGCCTCGGCGCAATGGACAAAAAGGTCCTGCTCTGCGATATCGACCCGCAGGGGAATTCCACCAGCGGCTTCGGCGTGGAGAAGCGTGGCATCAAGCAGTCCTCGTATGAGGTGCTGACCGGCGCCTGCAAGGCCGCGGACGCGATTCTCCACACGGAGTTCAAGAACGTGGACCTGCTGCCCGCGAACATGAACCTTGCCGGCGCGGAGCTGGAGATCATCGATAAAAAGGACAGGGAAGGGCTGCTGAAGTCCGCGCTGGTCCCCGTTTGGGAGAACTACGACTTCATTCTGCTCGACTGCCCGCCGTCGCTCGGGCTCATCACCCTGAACGCGCTGGTCGCGGCGGATACCTTTCTGGTCCCGATCCAGTGCGAATACTACGCGCTGGAGGGGCTTTCTCAGCTCATCGCCACGGTGCGGCAGATCAAACGGCTGTATAATCCGTACATTGAATTGGAAGGCGTTCTTATGACCATGTTTGACGGTCGTTTGAACCTGACGCAGCAGGTCGTGGAGGAGGTCAAGAAATTCTTCCCGAAGAAGGTCTATTCCACCGTGATCCCGCGCAACGTCCGGCTTTCCGAAGCGCCGAGCTACGGGCAGCCGATCATCTATTTCGACAAATCCTCCAAGGGCGCCGCCGCCTACACGGCGCTGGCGGAGGAATTCCTCGCAAAACAAGGCTGAGGGACAAGCCCCTGACGCACGGCAGGGACCTCCCGCACGGAAAGGAGAACCACTATGGCAAGCAAAAAAGGCGGACTCGGCAAGGGCTTCAACTCCTTGCTCTACGATAACGCCACCGAAAGCCTGAACGACGCCGGTTCCATCATGATCCCGATCGGGGATATCGAGCCGGATAAGAACCAGCCGCGCAAGACCTTTGACGAAGCCGCGCTTTTAGAGCTGGAGGACAGCATCCGCGCCCACGGGGTCCTGCAGCCGCTGCTGGTGCGGCCCATGATCGACGGGTCCTATAAGATCGTGGCAGGGGAGCGGCGCTACACCGCTGCCCGCCGCGCCGGGCTCACCGAGCTGCCCTGCGTTGTCAAAAGCCTGACGGACGCGGAGGCCGCCGCCATCGCGCTGATCGAGAACCTGCAGCGCGAGGACCTGAACGCCATCGAGGAGGCCGAGGGCCTCAGGCGCCTGATGGATGAATTCGGCTTCACACAGGAGCAGGCCGCCGCAAAGGTCAGCAAATCCCGCTCCGCGGTCGCAAACACCCTGCGCCTGCTGGGCCTGCCCGAAAAGGCAAAGGACGCGCTCATGAAGGGCGAGATCTCCGCCGGGCACGCCAGAGCCCTGCTGTCCCTGCCGGATCCGGACAGGCAGACGGCGGCGCTGGACAAGATCCTCGAAAACGGGCTCAACGTCCGCCAGACCGAGGCGTTGGTCAAGCTCCTGCAAAAGGAGCCCGCCGCGCCGAAGGCCCCCAAAAAGCGCGAAAACTTTTTCACCGAGGTGGGGCTCTCGCTCTCGAACGTCCTTTCCCGCAAGGTGAAGGTCGTGGGCAATTCCAAGGGCGGGCGCATCGAGATCGAGTTTTTCGACAAGGAAGATCTGCAGAAGCTCGTCAAGGCTTTTGATGAAGAATAACAGTACAGAAAAGGAGAAAGACTATGCTGGATATCAAATTTATACGTGAAAACCCCGATATTGTCAAAGAGAACATCAAAAAGAAATTTCAGGATCAGAAGCTCCCGCTGGTGGACGAGGTCATCGCCCTCGATAAGGAGAACCGTGAGCTGAAGACCCGCGCCGACTTCCTGCGCGGCGAACGCAACCGTCTGTCCAAGCAGATCGGCGGTCTGATGGCGAAGGGTCAGCGCGAGGAAGCGGAGGCGGTCAAAAAGCAGGTCGCGGACATGGCGGCGGAGCTGAAGGCCTGCGAGGAGAAGGAGCCGGTTTACGCCGAGAAGATCCGCAAGATCATGCTGGTCATCCCGAACATCATCGACGACAGCGTGCCGATCGGCAAGGACGACTCCTGCAACGTGGAGATCCAGCGCTACGGCGAGCCGGTCGTGCCGGATTTCGAGATCCCGTACCATACCGACATCATGGAAAGCTTTAACGGCATCGACCTCGATTCCGCGCGCCGCGTGGCGGGCAACGGCTTCTATTATCTGATGGGGGATATCGCCCGCATCCACTCCTCGGTCATCGCCTACGCCAGGGACTTCATGATCGACCGCGGCTTTACCTACTGCGTGCCGCCCTTCATGATCCGGTCCGACGTCGTCACGGGCGTCATGAGCCAGACCGAAATGGAAGCCATGATGTATAAGATCGAAGGAGAGGACCTCTATCTGATCGGCACGTCGGAGCACTCCATGATCGGCAAGTTCATCGACCAGATCCTCGACGAGAAGGACCTGCCCTACACCCTGACCTCCTATTCCCCCTGCTTCCGCAAGGAAAAGGGCGCCCACGGCATCGAGGAGCGCGGCGTCTACCGCATCCATCAGTTCGAGAAGCAGGAGATGATCGTCGTCTGCAAGCCCGAGGACAGCAAAACGTGGTATGATAAGCTCTGGCAGAACACCGTGGACCTGTTCCGCTCGCTGGATATCCCGGTGCGCACCCTCGAATGCTGCTCCGGCGACCTTGCCGACCTCAAGGTCAAGTCCTGCGACGTGGAGGCGTGGAGCCCCCGTCAGAAGAAGTATTTCGAGGTCGGCTCCTGCTCCAACCTCGGCGACGCGCAGGCCAGACGCCTCAAGATCCGCGTCAACGGCGAAAACGGCAAATATCTCGCCCACACCCTCAACAACACCGTCGTCGCCCCGCCCAGAATGCTCATCGCGTTCCTCGAGAATAACCTCAACGCCGACGGCTCCGTCAACATCCCCGTCGCCCTCAGACCCTATATGGGCGGCATCGAGAAGATCTATCCCAAGAAATAACGGTACGGAGTTGATCCGGGACCGCACGGACTTGATCCGATCCCAACGCGCCCGCCATGGGCGCGTTTTTTGTCGGGCAGGGGAGTGACGTTCCCGGCACGGGCGCGTTTTTACAAAAAAAGTAACCATGCATCGAACGGCACTGAGGTGCCGTGCTACAATGACCGCGGTCCGGTCCCGTTGAACCTACATAAAACCGCAGCGCCGAAGGGCTTTCCTTCGGCGCTGGTTGCATGGTATGTATTGACTTCGTAATATGTGGCGTTACGCCTTGACCCAGTCCCCGGGATCCTCCAGACCCACGGCGGCACGCAGGATCATTCTCGCGTCGCCGGAGGTGATGCCCCCGTCCAGATCCACGTCGGCGGCCTTGTATTCGCGGCTTTCGGGCTTGTAGTTCTCCAGGTCCACGGCACGGCGGAGGGCGAGACGCGCGTCGGAGGAGGTGATCTGCCCGTCGCCGTCCACGTCGCCGAGCAGGAAGTCCACCGGCGCGTCCTTGTACGTGGCCTTGATCTCCACGTCCTTGTCGCCCATCACGAAGGTGGTGTTCGCCTTCGTTTCATCCTGCAGCGTCACGCCGCCGGACACCACGACCCACTTGTCGAACGTCTTGTCCGCGGGCGCGGCGGCCGCGGTGACGGTCACCACGTCGCCCTTCTTCGCGGCGGTCTTGTCCGCCGAGCCGGAGGCCACCTTCACCGAATGGGTCTCGGGCTGCAGCACCGGGAGCTTCTCGGTCTTTGTTGCGCCGCACACGGTGCAGGTATAGGTCGTCACGCCCTCGCTCGTCAGGGTGGGGGCCACGGTGACTTCGCCCTCGTCCCAGACGTGGGGGCTGTGCTCGGTGATCGTAAAGGTCTTCTGCACCGAACCGGCGTAGTCGCCCGCGCCCGTCACGGTGACGGTGTAATCGCCGGGCTGCACGCCGTCGCCGCTGTAGGAAACGGTGTAATCCTTGTCCTTCGTCAGGGTCTTGCCATCGGCGTCTTTCACGGTCACGCCGGGAAGCTGCGACTTGCCGTTGCACATTTTCGTCGTCCACGCAAGGGTCACGTTCTCGGGGAGCAGCCGGATCACGTAATGCCAGGTCGCCGTTTCGAGCGGCGCGTTATTCTCGGCGACCGTGATCTTCGCGCGGTCGGCGGGCGTGCCGGAATAATACACGTCCGTGACCCCCGCGTAGTTGAACGCGTTTTTGCCCACGGTCTTCACGCTCAGGGGCATCACCACGTTCTTCAGCGCCGTGCAGCCGTTAAACGCGTATTCGGGAACGGCGGCAAGCCCTTCGGGCAGGGTCACGCCCGTGAGGGAAACGCAGCCGGAGAACGCGCGATTGCCGAGCTCGGTCACGCCGTCCGGGATCACGAACTCGCCCGCGAGCGCCTTGCAGCCGTTGAATGCGGAATTTCCGATGTATTCGAGCCCGCCGGGCAAAACGGCGGCTGTGAGCTTACTGCAGTTATTGAACGTAAATCCTTCGATCCGCTTCACGCCGTCCGGCACGCGCACGCCCGTGATCTCCGCGCAGCCGGAGAACGCGCCCTCGCCGAGGGTCCCGAGCGAACCGGGGAGCTTCACGTCGCCTTCGAGCCTTGTGCAGTTTACGAACGCGTAGCTGCCGATCGTTTCCAAGCCCGACGGCAGCGACAGGCTTTTCAGATTTTCGCAGTAACCGAACGCGCTTCTGCCGATGGTTCTGAGCCCGTTCGCGAAGACGACCTCTTTGAGCGCCGTGCAGCTGCTGAACGCGTTCACGTCGATCAGGGTCAGGCTCTTCGGCAGCGAAACCGTTTCAAGCGACTTGCACTGATGGAACGCGTATTCGCCGATCGTTTCAAGCCCTTCGCCGAGCGTCACGTCGACAAGGGGCGTGTTGCGGAACGCCATTCCGCCGATCGTCTTCACGCCGCTTTCGACCGTCAGCGAAGCAAGACCGGCGCAGTACGCGAACGAGTAAAAGCCGACCGTTTCCACGCTGTCCGGGATCGTAACCGAAGTCAGGTCGTCGCAGTGATAGAACGCGTATTCGCCGATGCTGCCGACGCCGGGATTCAGGACGACGGCTCTGATGTCGCGGCCCCACGGCGCGGCGTCCGTGCCCGAGGACTTGTAGTCATACATCTCTCCGGTGCCGCTGATCGTGAGCGTGCCGTCGCCCCCGAGCACCCACTTGAGGTTGTCGCCGCACTTGCCGCCGGCATAGTGGAGCGTGGCGCCCGTCAGCGGTTCGTTGCCCGATGCGATCGTGATGGCGTTCCAATCCTCCACCATGCCGCCGAACCAGACATCGGCCAGCGCGCTGCAGCCCTTGAAGGCGTTTTGGCCGATCGTTTTGACGTCTGTCATCATCACGACGCTCTTCATGGAACGGCAGCTCTCGAACGCGCCCTCCGGGATCGCCGTGAGCAGATCGTTGATCAAAAGCTCTTTGATATCGCAGCCGAAGAACGCCGATTTGCCGAGACTCGTCAAATTGTAAGGCAAAATCAGGCTGCCCGGAAGCCCGGCGCCGTAAAACGCGCTGTCGCCGATGGAGGTCAGGGTTTCGGGGAACGTGGGGATCTCGAGCGTTCTGCAGCCGGAAAACGCCGCTTCGCCGATGCTCCGGAGCGTCTCCGGCAGAACCACGACCGTGAGCTTCGCGCAGTTTTCGAACGCGTGGGCGGCAAGGGCGTCGATCCCCTCGTACGGCAGAATGGCGGACAGGAGATTCGCGCAGTTATAGAAGGCGTACGTTCCGACGTGCGTCACGCCCTCGCACACGGTCACGCTTTTGATCGCCGTGCGGATGGCGGTCGTATACCACGGCGCCTGATTCGTATACTGCCCGTAGTCATCCATCGCACCCTCGCCGCTGATGATCAGCGTGCCGTCGTCCAGCAGCATCCAAAGAACCGAGCCGTCGCTGCTGCAGGAGCCGCTGTACTTCACGGTCGCGCCCGCGGGGATCTCGACCCCGGACTTCGCCAGCGTAAGCGGAATGAAGCCGGCGTCATCCTCGCTCTTGTAGCCCACGCGGAGATAATAGGTCTTTCCGGCGGTCAGCTGATGAGACAGGATCATCATGCCGTTCGCGGACTCGCTTTCACCGAGCTTCTGCAGGGCGTCGTCATACAGCGCCGCCGTCACCGCCTTGCCGGAGGAGGAGAGCAGGGAATAGCTGCCGTCCGTTTCGGGCGTGAAGCGGTAATAGACGGGATCGCCCGGGCTGCTCACGCGCGCCGTGAAGGAGCCGCAGGCGGCCTCCTGCCCCCACACCGCGTAAAGCGTCGCGTTTTTGTTTTCGGTGTATGCCGCTCCGGGCAGGTATTTGAGCGTATTGCGGTCGGAAGAATCCGCCCAGCCGAAGCAGGTATAGCCCTCCTTGACGGGCAGGTCGGAAGTCAGCTTCAAATCCAACCCTTCAAATTTGTACTGCGGTACAGGGGCGCCCATGCCGCCGTTGGCATTATAGGTCACGGTTTTTACCGGAGTATTATAATGGATAGTGGCGTTCTTTAAATCGTCGTTATTCTTTAAATTGTCAAGCCAGTCGTCATGACTGCCGGTATTTTTGATCGTGATTTTTTCCCAATCCGATTCGGATCCTGTATAATAGATGTCAGTCAGAGAACTGTTTTTAAAGAACGCGGCATGCTCTATGATTTTTAAGTCGGAAAAGATACAAAGCGTATCTATGAAACAGTTTTCGAACGCGTACTCTCCGATGGATGTTATGCCGGCAGGAATCGTTACGTTAGTAAACGGATTGGCATAGAAAGTCTTTGCTTCAATTTTTGTCAGAGTATTCGGAATCGATATTTCCGTAAGATCATTCCAAAAAAGCGCGCCCTGTCCTAAAGATTTCAGGGTATTCGGCAGCCTCGCGCTTGTCAGATCACACCCGAAAAAAGCCTCTGCCCCGATATCTGTCACGCTGTCCGGAATCCAAACGGAAGTCAGCCCGGTTTCTTTGAATGCACTTTCACCGATACTCTTTAACCCGTTCGGAAAAACCACCGTCTTCAACTCTTTCAATTTGTAAAAAGCGAAGTCGCCGATGCTTGTCAGCGTTTTGGAGAATGAAACTTCATATATCTGCGCCATTTGATCAAACGCGTGGTTCCCGATCGTCGTGACCCCTTCGTCGACTATGACTCGTAAAACCATTTTCTGTCTCCACGGCAAGTCATCTCTTTTGGCATAATCCTGCATCGCACCGATGCCGGACAGCGTAAGTATGCCGTGAAGCGTCAGCTCCCATTTTACATTGTCGCCGTCAGCGCCGCAGTCGCCGGAGGCGACCACCGGGTCCTCCTCCGCCGCCGCGAACGGCAGGGCAGAGAGCAGCATCACCGCCGCGACCAGCAGGGAAACGAGCGTTTTCACGGAAAACCGTTTGTTGTGTTTCATCATAATCCCTCCGATTCTGCATCAAAAACCGGCCGCGGCGGGCGTACCCGTTACGGCCGGATGGTTTTTTTCCTGTCGGCGTGGCAGAGCCCTGCTTAAGGGCGCAAAGCGCGTACCTTTCCGTCGGGCTTGCCTCACCGGATCTGCGCCGTGTTTTTACGGTTTACAGTTTATTTTCTCATATCTGTCCCTTCACCGTCAATCATCACAAATGATGATTTTTCGGCAGCGTCCCGGCGCAGCCCCGATCCCGTGGACCGTGCCCCCGCGCGGGCAGTTTGGCAATGAAAAAGGGGACCCGCGTCGGCGGGTCCCGGTGTTGCGCAATTCCGAACAAAAACTCAGTTTGCCTTGAGGAAGCCGGAGTGGTCGATCTGATAAATCGAATAGTCCTCCGCGTCCCCGCCGCCCTCGTAGAGCTTCACGCAGCCGCGCGGGAAATCGGCCTTGGCGAGCGGGTCAAAATCGGGGTAGCCGACCGCGCGGAAGGCGGCGGCAGCGTTTTGCAGCAGCGACGCTGCCTTGGCGTCGATATCGTCCCAGGTCCCGACCACGGTCTCCTCGTCAAGCGTATAGGCGGCGCGGCCTCCCGTGCCTATCGAGGAGCCGAAATGGTGCACGGTATAAACCTTGCCCGTTTCGTCCAGCGCCAGCACGTCGTTCCACGCGCTCTGATTCGAGGCGGTGGAAATAAAACAGCCGTGGTCCGTGACGCCGATATAGGTCCTGCCGTCCTTCTTCGTCAGGAAGACGCGCAGGATCTCGCCGCAGTTGTCGAACTTGTCGCTCTCATAGACCTTGGCGAGCTTGGCAACAGCCCCGTTTCTGACGCCGTAGGCGTCCACGGTCACGTTCCAGCAGCTGTCCGCCTTTTCCATCGAAACGGTCAGCAGCTCCGGCTTGCCGTCGGCGTTCAGGTCGTCGATCACGGCGGAAACCAGACCGGCGGCAGCGGCGGGCACGCCCTCCTCCGTCTTGACCTCGCTCAGCCCCAGATCGCGCAGGTTGTAACGGAACTCGGCGCTCAGGCCCTTGAACGGGATCAGAATGCTCCTCAGATAGGCTCTCAGCAGGGCGGCGTCCGCCGACAGGGCTTCCAGCCCCACCGCGGCGCGCAGCAGGGCGCGCGCATCTCCGGCGGTCAGCTTGCCGTCGCCGTCCACGTCCGCGTCGGTGAACAGCTCGCTGCCGGGACGCACGTTCTCCAGCCCCACAGCGGCGCGCAGCACGAAGCGGGCGTCCGCCGCAGTCACCTTCCCGTCCGCGTCCACGTCGCCGCTCGCGGCGGAAACGCTAATCACGGGCAGCGCGGCCAGCAGCGCCGCGCAGAATAACGCAAGAATCCTTCTTTTCATCGGTTGTCCCCTCCGTGATCCGGTCACTTGACCTCGTTATAGATCGCCTGCAGCGCCTCGATCTCGGCGCCGTCGGTGTTCGACAGGGCGACCTGCACGTCGCCGTTCATCCATTTCAGGCAATACCAGTCCGCGTCGCCGGACTTCAGTGTCGTGAGCGTGGCGCCGTCGCCGAGCGGCTCCTCCGAGACGAGCTCCCCGTACAGGCCGGAGATATCGCCCTCCGCCTTGGAAGCGCGAAGGGAATAGCCGTGCCCGTCCAGCAGGAAGTTGACCTCGGCGATCTGCCCGCTGACGACGTAATAGGAGGCGTCCTCGGCCTTTTCGGGCGCTTTGATGGAAAAGCCCAGCTCCTGCTCGAACATTTCCGGGCCGTCCATGCGCGCCATGGGATTCGGCATCTGGGCAGCCGCCTCGGTGGTGGGGGCGTCGGAGGTCGCCTCGGCGCTCTCGCTCACGGCGTCGCTGCCGTCGGTCGCGTCGGGCGCGTCGGTTTTGCCGCAGGCGGCAAACAGGGTCGCTGCCGCAAGCAGGGCGGCAAGCAAGACTGCGATACGTTTTTTCATAGAACTCTTCCTTTCTTAATCAGCCGCCGAGCTTTTGCTGCCGCACGTCCGCGCCGATGAACCGGAGCTGCAGGAAGTCGCCGATGAGGCGGGAGGAGATCCGGGGCGAATACGCCTGCTGGATCTCGTCGAGCTGCAGGTTCGAGCTGATGATCGTGGGGCGGCGGGTGTTCAGCCGCGTATTGATGATGTTATACAGCGCGGCGCGGGTGAACTGGGTGGAAAACTCCACGCCCAGATCGTCGATCACCAGCAGGTCGCACTCCAGCACAAGGCTTTCGTACTGCCCGCGCCCCTCCGGCTTGCCGAAGTATTCCTTCTGCAGCTCGGTGAACAGGTTCTGCGCGGAGTTATACAGCACGTTGTAGCCCTTTTTGATCACCTCGCCCGCGATCGCGAGGGAGAGGTGCGTTTTGCCGAGACCTGTCGCGCCCACCATGAACAGGTTTTCGCTGCGGGGATCGAAATCCCGCGCGTACTGCTCGCACACGGTCAGGATCTGCCGCATGCGCTCGCGGGGGGAGCAGCCGTATTTGTCGTTATAGTCGTCGGAATAATATTTCAGGTCGAAGTCCTCGAAGGCGCAGAAGCGCAGGGGGCTTTTTTTCGCCGCCTCGCGGAAGGCAAGCTCCCGCAGCACCCCGATCTTGCAGTCGCACACGCTCGTCTCCACGCTGCCGGTGTCCCCGCATTTCGGGCAGGTGTAATGCACCTCCAGATAGTCGGCGGGCAAATCGTGCTTCGCAAGGAGTTTCCGGATCTCGTCCTGCGCGGTCAGGTTCTCGTCGCGCAGCTTTTCAAGGTAGGCCTTCGCCTCCTCCTTGGTCTTCATGCCCAGCGCCTTCACAATGTTCTGCGCGGCGGCGGCGCGCTGCTGCTTCCAGCGGCGGTACTCGGGCTCCTCGGCGTCAAAGGCGCGGTCGCGCATCGCTCTGGCGGATTCCGCGTCCAGGCGTCTCGCGTCAATGATCGCCTGCGCCTCCTCAAACAGCTCGGGTGAATAGATCATTTGCGGTCCTCCTTCTTTTTCAGCGTGGGCACCGCGGTGTCCATACGGCGCATCGCCTCGGCAAGATCATACGAGATCTCGGTGCTGCCGGGCGCGGGCGCGGCCTTTTCGCGGTAGGGCGTGCGCTGTTCGGCGGCCTTGCGGTCCAGCTCGGCGGCGCGTTCCTGCTCGTGCCGGGCGACCTTTTCGGGAGTGTCGTAGCCCGCCTGCTTCCAGCCGGACAGGATCTTGTTCATATAGGGGAAGCTGACGGCTTCGGTGTTCTTCTTCATCTCGTCGAACGCCAGCGTGATCATCTCGTCCGAAAAGCGCCAGTCCGTCTTCCACGTGGCGAAGTATTTGCGCTGCGCGGCGGAAAGCTTCGGCAGCCGGATCCCGGTCCGCTCGGCGAACGCGAACCACAGGGTGTTCACGCTCTCCAGCCGTTTGAGCTCCTCGTCGGCGGCCTCCAGCGTGTCGATCTCGCGCTTCGCCCAGTCGATGCCCATGCTGTAGATCTGCGCGGTGGTCTGCCTGTGGGCTCTGGCGTATTCGCACACGGTCAGAATGACCTCCACCGGCAGGCCGTAATAGTCCAGCAGCATCAGCAGGCGCGACTGGTCGGCGGTGCCGATCGTGCGGCCCAGCTTGCCCTGCGCCTCCGAAAACAGGACCCGCACCTCGTCGCTCTCGGCAACGCGTTTGCAGATCATGTCGTAGCTCGGCAGGTTCGGCTTTTCCACCACCACCGCCTTTTCGGGCGCCTTCGGCGCAGCCGGGGCGGGCGCGGGGGTGGGCGTTTCGGCAGCCGGGGCAGGGAAGGGGACCGAAGAACCCTCTCCCGTCGTCAGCACGCCCAGCGCCTCCCAATACGCTGCGCCGTCGGCGACCGCCGCGGGGGAAAGCCCCGCGCCGTCGGCGATCTCTTCCGCCGTCAGCGGGCGGTCCATGTTCCGGCACACGAACAGCAGGACCTTCAGCGCGTCGCCGGAGGCGAGCTTCAGCCGCTCAAGGGCGGCGGCAGGTACCACGACCGCCCCGCCGAACGCGGCGGGGTCGACCCTGACCGTCATCAGGACCGGTAGAACTCGACGCACGCCTGATAGGTGGCGTACACGTCGAGCTTGGAAACGACTTCATAGGGCGCGTGCATGGAGAGCACCGGCACGCCGATATCCACCACGTCGACGTTGTGGGAGGCGACGTACTTCGCCACGGTTCCGCCGCCGCCGGCGTCCACGCGGCCCAGCTCCCCGATCTGCCAGCAGATGCCCGCGTTATCAAGCATACGGCGGATCTTGCCCATAAACTCGGCGGAGGCGTCGTTGGAGCCGCCCTTGCCGCGCGAACCGGTATATTTCGTGATCACAACGCCCTT
>CACZGD010000008.1:0-37280 GCA_902780565.1 Oscillospiraceae bacterium | reverse complement strand
TCGCCGTCCAGCCCCTCGCTCTTCGCCAGCGCCTTGATGAAATAGGTCATGTATTCGGAATTAAGGCCGGTGTTGCCCTCGCTGCCGATCTCTTCCTTGTCGGTCAGCACGCAAACCACGGTGTGCGCGGGGGACTCGGCGTCCAGCACGCCCATCAGGGCGGGGTAGGCGCACACGCGGTCGTCGTGCCCGTAGGCGCCGATCAGGGAGCGGTCAAAGCCGATATCGGCAGCCTTGAACGCGGGCACGGCCTCCAGCTCCGCGGACAGGAAGTCCGCCTCGGTCATGCCGTACTTTTCAAACAGGATGTTCAGGATGTTCAGCTTCACGCTCTCGGCTTCCTCGGTCTGCTCAAAGGGACGGGAGCCCACCAGAATGTTCAGGTCCTCGCCCGCAACGCCCGCCGCCAGCGTTTTGCCCATCTGCTCGGCGGCAAGGTGGGGCAGCAGGTCGGTGATCACGAATTTGGGGTCGCCGTCGTCCTCGCCCACGTTCACGCGCACGACCTCGCCGTTGCTTTTGACCACCACGCCGTGCAGCGCCAGCGGGATCGCGGTCCACTGGTACTTCTTGATGCCGCCGTAATAGTGGGTCTTGAAGCAGGCCAGCTCGTCCTTTTCATACAGGGGATTGGGCTTCAGGTCCAGGCGCGGGGAGTCGATGTGCGCCGCCACGATGCGCGCGCCGTCGGACAGGCCCATTTCGCCCACGATCGCCAGCACCACCGCCTTGCCGCGATTGTTGTAATAGATGCGGGAGCCGGGCTCGTAATACTTGCCCCACACGTACTCCCGGAAGCCGTTGGACCGCGCCAGCTCGATCGCCTTCGCCACCGCCTCGCGCTCGGTCTTCGCCTCGTCCAGAAAGCTCATATAGCCCTCGCAGAAGCTGTCCGCGGCGGCAACGGTCTCCGCGTCCATCTGATACGCCGCGTGCTTCGGGGCGTAGGTCAGTTTCTCCTTGAGTTCCTTCACTCTGTTGTTTTCTTCAGCCATATCGGGTTCCTTCTTTCCTTTTTTGATGTATTTATGGGATATCGAATGCGTTTCGCACACATTTTTGCAAGGTTTCCGCGTCCCCGTCGTTTTCGAGGATCACGTCGGCGGCGTCGGACAGGCGCATCTCCTCCGCCTGCGCCGCCATGCGGGCTTCCGCTGCCGCCCGGTCCAGCCCGTCCCGCGCCATAATGCGGGCAAGGCGCGTCTCCTCCGGCGCCGTCAGCTTCACCACCCGGTCGCACACGGCGTCCAGCCCGGCGGAATACAGCAGCGGCGCGTCGATCACGGCGTCAACCCCCGCCGCGATCGCGTCCAGCGCCTCGTCCAGCGTCCGGCGCAAAATCGCCGGGTGCGTGATCGCCGAAAGGGTCCTGCCGCCCTCGGGGGAAGCGAAGGCGCGGGCTGCCAGCTTTTTTCTGTCCAGCGTCCCATCCGGCAGCACAATATCGTCCCCGAACGCCGCCTGCAGCCTCGGCAGCAGGGGAGAGCCCTTTTCCACCACCTCGCGCGCGAGCTTGTCCGTATCTACGATCCGGCAGCCGGCAGCCGCCAGCGCCGCGTCGGCAACGGATTTTCCGGCGCCCGTGGGGCCGCAAAGCCCCAGCACGCGCCCGCGCTGCTCGGGTCCCGCGAACCGGAAGCCCGCCGCGCGGTACAGGCGGTTGCACACGCCCAGCCCCACGCCGGTCGGCTCCGGCTGCGTCACAAGCACGTTCTGCGCCCCGGCGCGGTCCAGCTCGCGCAGCGCGTCAAACAGCCGCGCGGTCTGGGTCAGGGGATCGGCGCGTTTTCCCATCGTCACCGCGGGCAGCGGCACAAAGGGCAGGTCCTCCTCAAAGCACAGGGCGTAATCGTACGCTTCCGGGTGCCGCCGCGCATACAGCAAAAAGTCGGCAAGGGCGCCCTTCACGATCGTCAGCGCCGCCTTCGGCGCGTAGTGTTTGTATTTCATGCCGGGGGAGGCCGCCGTTTTGCCCGCCGACAGGGGGGCGAGCACGGCCTCGTCCACGTCCACGTGCCCCAGCACGGCTTCCAGATCCTCCACCGTCACCACGCCGGGGCGCAGCAGCCGGGGCACGGGGGTGGCCAGCGTCACCACGGTGGATTCGATCCCGAACCCGCAGGGGCCGCCGTCCAGAATGCACGCCACGCGCCCGGTCATGTCGTCCGCAACGTCCTCGGCGTTCGTGGGGGAGGGAAAGCCGGAAAGATTCGCGCTCGGCGCCGCCAGCGGCACGCCCGCCGCCTCGATCAGCGCCCGCGCCACGGGGTGGGAGGGCCAGCGGATCGCCACGGTCGGTAAGCCTGCGCTCACCTCGTCCGGCACCGCGTCCGTCTTTTTCAGGATCACGGTCAGGGGACCCGGGGAGAATCTGCGGAACAGCCGCAGCGCCGCCTCCGGCACCTCGCTTGCCAGCTCGTAAAGCTGCTCCTCCCGCGAGATATGTACGATCAGGGGATTGTCCTGCGGGCGGCCCTTGGCGACGAAGATCTTCTTCACCGCCGCCGGGTCAAAGGCGTTCGCGGCAAGGCCGTACACCGTTTCGGTCGGCATCGCCACCACCTCGCCCGAGCGCAGCAGCGCCGCCGCCGTTTCCAGCTCTTCGGTCTGCCGCGCGGGATCTGTGATTGTATAGAATAATGTGTTAGTCATGAATAATGTATCAGTCCTCTTCGCCCATCGCCTGCAGGCGGTCGGCGGTATCGGTGGTGATCAGCGCGTCGATCAGCTCGTCCAGGTCCCCGTTCAGGATGCTCTCGAGCTTATAAAGCGTCAGCCCGATCCGGTGGTCGGTGACGCGGTTCTGCGGATAGTTATAGGTGCGGATGCGTTCGCTCCGGTCGCCGGTGCCCACCTGCAGGCGGCGCGTCCCGGCGATCTCGGCCTGCTGCTTTTCGATCTCGCGCTCCAACAGACGGGACCGCAGCACCTTCATCGCCTTGTCCTTGTTCTTGTATTGGCTGCGCTCGTCCTGGCACTCCACCACGGTGCCGGTCGGCACGTGGGTGATGCGGATGGCGGATTCGGTCTTGTTGATGTGCTGCCCGCCCGCGCCGGAGGACCGGAAGGTATCGATCACAAGGTCGGCGGGGTTCAGCGCCACGTCTACTTCCTCCGCCTGCGGCAGCACCGCCACGGTGGCGGTGGAGGTCTGGATCTTGCCGTTCGCCTCCGTCACCGGAATGCGCTGCACCCGGTGGACGCCGGACTCAAACTTGAACCGGGAAAAGGCGCCCTCGCCCTCGATCAGAAAGCTGATCTCCTTATAGCCCCCAAGCGTGGTCTCGTTCACGTTCATCACTTCCGTCTTCCAGCCCCGGCGCTCGGCGTACATCGCGTACATCCGGAACAGCACCGCGGCAAACAGGGCGCTTTCCTCGCCCCCCGCGCCGGAGCGGATCTCGATGATCACGCTGCGCTCGTCGTGCGCGTCCTTCGGCAGCAGCAGGACCTTCAGCTCCTCCAGGCACCGCGCCATTTCCGCCTTCGCGTCCTCGGCCTCCGAAAACAGCTCCTCGCGCAGCGCCTTGTCCGCGCCCGCCTCCTCCATCATGTCGGCGGCAGCGGCGGCGCTCTCCTCATATTGCCGGTATTCCCGGTATTTTTCCGCCACGGGCGTCAGGGTCTTCAGCTCCTTCAGCAGCGCCGTGGTCCGCGCCACGTCCGCCGAAACCGCGGGGTCGCACAGCAGGCGGTCGATCTCGTTCACGCGGTCCTCGACCTGTCGCACTTTCTCCAGCATAGTCACTCCGCGTTCTCCGTTCCCGCCGGACGGTCGATTTTTTTGATATTGCGCTCGATCTTGCTGCGGGGCACCAGCACCTCGCGTCCGCAGCCGAGGCAGCGGATGCGGAAATCGATGCCGGAACGCAGCACCAGAAACCGTTTTTCCCCGCAGGGATGGTTCTTTTTCATCTCCAGCGTATCGCCCACGCGCACGTCCATGCCGCTTCCCCTTCCGAAACGAAATAATCCCTTGTATTTTAACATACTTTGATGTAAAATGGAATAGAATTTTATTACGAGATCAAATTTTTTTGGCGAAGGTTCGTGATAAAATGAGCAAGTATCTTCCCGAGGGCGAACTTTGGCGCACGCCGGAAAACCGGCTGGCGCTGTCCTCACCCGAGCGGCTTGCCGCGGCTGCCGCCGCGGGCGCGGTGCTGGAGGCGTTCGTCCCGAAATGCGATAAAGACTACCGTCTGCGCCCGGACCTCGGCGTCATGCCCGGGGTCATTGCCCGGGAGGAGGGGGCGCTGGGGGTCCGGGAAGGCCTCACGCGTGAGATCGCGCTGATCACCCGGGTCGGCAAGCCCGTGCAGTTTGTGGTCACGGGGTTTTCGGCGGACGAACAGGGGGCGCCCGTCGCCGTCTGTTCCAGGCGGCTGGCGCAGGAGCGCTGCCGGAGGGACTACCTCGACCGCCTTGTCCCCGGGGACGTTCTGCCCGCGGTCGTGACCCACATGGAGGGGTTCGGCGCGTTCTGCGACGTGGGCGCGGGCGTGCCCGCCCTGCTGCCGGTGGACCGCATTTCCGTTTCGCGCATCTCCCACCCGGCGGACCGCCTGCAGGTGGGGCAAAAGCTGCGCACGGTCCTCGCGGGGCGCGACGCGTCCGGCAGGCTCACCCTCTCCCTCCGGGAGCTGCTCGGCACGTGGGAAGAAAACGCCGCCGAAATCGAGGTCGGCGAAACTTTGACCGGCGCCGTGCGCTCCGTGGAGCCCTACGGCGTGTTTGTGGAGCTGCGCCCGAATCTGGCGGGCCTTGCCGAACATACGCCGGGCGTGGAGCCGGGGCAGGCGTGCGTGGTCTACGTCAAAAGCATGAACCCCGAACGCATGAAGATCAAGCTGAACCTGATCTCCGCCGGCGGACCCGCGCCGCAGCCGCCGCTGCGGTATTTCTTCACCGGCGACCACATGGACCGCTTCCGCTATTCGCCGGAACCGTGCAAAAAGGTCGTGGAGACGGTGTTCGGATAAAGAATCCATCCGCTTTCTGATTCCTCAAAACAAAGGAGATTCCATATGTCAACCATCGCTGCCATTGCCACGCCGAACGCGGCGGGCGGGATCGGGATCGTCCGGCTGTCGGGCGAGAACGCGATCGAAATCGCGGCAAAGTGCTTTTTCCCGTTCTCGGGCAAGGACGTCGCCGCCATGAAGGGCTACACCGCCGCCTACGGCGCGGTGCGCGACGGCGACACGGAGCTGGACGACGGCGTGCTGCTCGTCTACCGCGCCCCGAAGTCCTACACCGGCGAAAACGTCGTCGAAATCTGCTGCCACGGCGGCCTTTACGTCCTGCAGCAGACCCTGCGGCTCGTGCTGCGCCTCGGCGCCGCGCCCGCCGGCCCCGGCGAGTTCACCAAGCGCGCCTACCTGAACGGCAAAATGGACCTCTCCCAGGCGGAAGGCGTCATGAACGTCATCTCCGCGCAGGGGGAGGCCGCTCTGCGCGCCGCGCGCGGCACCCTGCAGGGCGCCCTCAGCCGCCGGATCGGGGAGATCACGTCCACCCTCGTCGCCGCCGCGGCCGCCCTCGCCGCGTGGGCGGATTACCCGGACGAGGATATCCCCGCCGTGGAAAACGCCGCGCTGGCGGACGCCCTGTCCGGCGTAAAGGACAGGCTTACCCGCCTGATCCGGGACTACGACAACGGCAAAGCCGTCACCGAGGGCGTCAAAACCGCCATCTGCGGCAAGCCGAACGTGGGCAAGTCCACCCTCATGAACCTGCTCTCGGGCTACCGCAAGTCCATCGTCACCCCCATCTCCGGCACGACCCGGGACGTGGTGGAGGAGACCGTGCGCCTCGGCGACCTCACCCTCCGGCTGATGGATACCGCCGGCATCCGCGACACGGACGACCCCGTGGAGCGCATGGGCGTGCAGCTCGCGCGCGAAAAGCTGGATGAGGCGGATCTGGTCCTCTGCGTGTTCGACGGCTCCCTGCCCTTCGACGATGAGGACGCCGCCCTGCTTCAGGCGGTCCGGGGGAAGACCTGCCTTGCCGTCGTCAACAAGGCGGATCTCGAAACGAAAACGGACGTGGACAGGATCCGCGCCGCCGTCCCCGAAACCGTCGTCCTCTCCGCCACGGACCCCGACGCGCTCGAAACGCTGCAAAAAAGCGCCGAGCGTCTGCTCGGCGTCGCGGGGCTGGATTTCACGCAGGAGCTGCTTGCGTCCGAACGGCAGCGCGCCTGCTGCGCCGCCGCCCTCGAAAACGTCGCGGACGCCCTGTCCGCCCTGTCCGCGGGGCTTACCGTGGACGCCGTCGGCGTGGATATCGACTGCGCCGTCGACGCGCTGCTCACCCTCACCGGCAAAAAGGCCTCGGACGAGATCGTCAGCGAGGTCTTCCGGCGGTTCTGCGTCGGAAAATAACCGCGAAGCCCGGCTGGTACACGGGGACACGGGAAAAACGGTCGGGTATACCGGGACGGGTCCTCAATTCCACGGTAGCACGGCACCTCCGTGCCGTTCGGGACAATGATATTTTCAAACACCCTTCCGGTCAGAACCCGGTCGGGGTTAACGGGACAAGGTATATCCGATCGGGTTCGGACCGGAGGTATTTGAAAAATAACAAATGCATCGAACGGCACTGAGGTGCCGTGCTACCGCGTGTCATATACCCTTCCCGTTCCCGGTAACGACCTCCGGCCCCTCCATACTATTCTAAACGCGGCAGCCGCAACCGACATCCAATATACAACATCCCACATCGCCGCGCTCTGCGCAGCTTAAAAAAGCGCGGCAATCAATCCCGTAGCAACGGCGCTGACGAGCGCCGTCAGAACATACGACGCGATCCGCAAAAAACGCCCGCGGCCGGACCTCCGGCGGACGGGCGTCACGGCGGCGTCCCGCAGCAGGGACGCCGCCTTTCGTTTTAATGCGTCCGGGTCCCTGTCCGCGCAGGCGGGCTTCACGAACAGCAGGACCGAATCGAAATACGCGCTCTCGGGCTGGGGGATCTCCAGCACCATGCGGTTGACTCCCTTAATCATGCGGGCACCTCCGAAAAAAGTCTTCGCTCACAGGATATCCGCTTGTCAAGAGGTTATGCGAAAAAGTTTGCAAATCTGCTATTTAAATAAAATTTCCGGGGGATTTTGGTGATTATTTCTATGATTTCACAGGAAAGGAAATTTTACTATTTGTATATCAAACTTACTTCTTGCAATGTTCAAAACTCAGTTCAAAATGTTCATAACCTGCCTCGAAACCATTGATTCAACGGGGTTTTGAGAAAAAACAATTCTGAACAATTCGGAATTTTAAACATTTTTTATATACAAGCTGTTTTATTTGGTTTTTTCGTTATACAGAACGGAGAGATTTTGCGGACAGTTTTTTGCCGGAATTTTGGTGATTCTGCCGAGGCTTAAGCGTCCACGTCCATCGCGAGCCAGAAGGTGACGCCGGGGAACGCGGCGGTCAGATCCTCCTTCAGCTTCTGAAAGGCCGCCTGCCGGTCCGGCAGCGCGAAGTCGAAGATCACGTCCAGATTCACGCTGTTTTTCGCCTCGTCGTAATAAAAGCCGTGGGTCTGCAGCACGCCCTCGCGGTCGTGCACGACCTTCAGCACCCGGTCGCGCAGGTCGCGCACCGCGTCGTTTCGCGTGTTGACGGAATAGATCCCGACGCCCGTCAGGATCACCCCGTGGCGGACCAGCACGTCCTTGGCGATGCTGCGCTCCAACTGGTCGATCTGGTCGGCGGTCAGGGTATCCGGCACCTCCACGTGCACGCTGCCGAAGTATTTATCGGGGCCGTAGCTGTGCAAAATCAGGTCGAATGCGCCCGAGACCTCGGGGCGGTCGCACACGGTCTGCTTCACGGCGTTCACGGTCTCGCGGTCCACGCGCTTGCCCAGCAGCTCGTCCACGGTCTCCAGCATCATCTCGATCCCGGACTTGATGATCAGCGCCGCGATCACCACGCCGAGGTACGCCTCCAGCGACACGCCGAAAATCAGGTAGATCCCGGCGGCAAGCAGCACGGAAAGGGAGATCACCGCGTCGAACAGGGCGTCGGTGCCGCTGGCCTCCAGCGCGCCGGAATGCACGCGCCGTCCGGTCTTTCTCACATACAGCCCCAGCGCCAGCTTCACGACCACGGCGGCGCCGATGATGACGAGCGAAACGGCGGAGTAGTCCGCGGTCTCGGGCTCAATGATCTTTTTGATACTCTCCACCAGCGACGTCACGCCGGCGTAAAGCACCAGCGCCGCCACCACCATGGCGGAAAGGTATTCGACCCTTCCGTGGCCGAGGGGATGCTTTTTATCCGGCTTCTTGCCCGCAAGCCACGTGCCGAAGATCGTGACGACGGAGGAAAGCGCGTCGCTCAGGTTGTTCACCGCGTCCAGCACCACGGCGATGGAGTTGGCAAGCAGCCCGACCGCGGCCTTGAAGCCCGCCAAAAACAAATTTGCCACGATCCCGATCACGCTCGTGCGCACGATCACCCTGCCGCGGTTTTCCGCCACGGCTGCCAGCGACCCCGGCTCGCCGCCGGTCTTTTGTTCGTTTGTTTCTTTGCTCATAGGGATGCCTCCGTTTGATTGTTTACAATTTAATTGTAAATCAAAAGAAGCCTGTTGTCAAGGATAATATAAAAGCTTTCGCGGGGCCTTTGGGCAAAGAAAGCCGGAGCGGGCGACCCGTTCCGGCAACGCAGCCGTTTCCGGTTATTTCCGGTTCTGATAATCCTCGTCGACCTTTTGCTGCCAGCAGGCCTGCACGGGCATGGCGGTGGTGCGCACGTGGCGGACGACGTCGCTCACGGCCTCGTACACCAACTGGGTGCCCTGCGAATCGTGCCGGTAATTGACCGCGCGGTCCGCGCCGATGCCGTAGCGCTTCGCGGTCTGCACGGCGTCGATGTTCGCGCCGATGAACAGGAACTCCCAGCCGTATTTCTCTTTCTGCCGGCTGATCATGGCGCGCACCTCGTCTGCGGTATAGCGCTTCGAGGCGTTCTCCAGCCCGTCGGTGATCACCACGAACAGGGTGCTTTCCGGCACGTCCTCGGGGCGGGCGTATTTGTGGACGTTGCCGATGTGGCGGATCGCGCCGCCCAGCGCGTCGATCAGCGCGGTGCAGCCGCGCACCTGATAGTCGCGGTCGGTCAGGTTTTCCACCTGCTCCAGCGGCAGGCGGTCGTGCAGCACAAGGGTCTCGTGGTCGAACAGGACGGTGGAGACCCAGCACTTGCCGTCCACCTTGCGCTGCTTCTCCAGCAGGCCGTTGAAGCCGCCGATCGTGTCGCTCTCCAGCCCCGCCATGCTGCCGCTGCGGTCCAGCACGAACACCAGCTCCGTGATCCCGTTGCGCGCGGGCTCTTTTTTCGTTTCGTTGGTCTCTTTTTTCATTGTCGTTTCCTCCGTTTCGGTTTGTGGCTTTATTATAGCGGAAGAAAACGGCGAACGGGTCGCCTGACAGGCGACAAAAAAATCGCCGGACTGCGGCGGATTTCCGCGCCGGGGCGTCGAAAACCGTTGATTTTACCGGCAAAACGGGTTATAATAACAAAAAAACGGCGCTTGCCTCCGGATTCGGAGGCAAGGGACGAGGGAATTGTTATGAAGGACATGGCTGCATATCTGGAAAACGCGTTTCGGGATACCCCCTATGACGACGTGCTTCTGCGGTTTGAGCGAGAGCTGCTCGACGACTACAACGCGCTTTGCGCGCGCGTGCGCGAGGCCGGTCTGCGGGACGAAAACGTGATCTTCGATCTGTTTCTGAGCGATCACCGCGATCTGCCCGGCGAATACGCGGCGTACCGGAAAGCCGCGCTGAAGAAAAAGCGGGAAAAAGCCACGCATTCGTTTCTGGTCAAGGCAACGCCCGTTTATTACCTCGTCATGATCGCCGTCTATCTCGGGGTGAGCTTTCTCACGCAGGACTGGCGACGGAGCTGGCTGATCATCATCGGCTTCGTGACGGTCTGGGTGGACACGGTCGGCATGACGCTCATTCTGGAGCTTGCCGCAAAAAGGCGGCTGTTCCATCCGGTCGCCAGGGTGCTTCTCGCCCTGTCCGTGATGATGACGACCGTGCTCGTGTACCTGGTGGGGCTGATCCTGTTCCGGATCCCGCGCTTCTGGGTCGTGTTCCCGGCGGGCGTGTGCCTGATGTACTGCGCGGACGCCGTGTTCGCCCGCCTCACCGGGCAAAAGCTGCGCATTATCAATGATCTGATCTATATTCCGGCGGCGGCGCCGATGATCTACGTAACGCTCGCGGGCGCCCGGCTGATCCCGTGGCATCCCGGCTGGCTGATCGTGCCGCTGTCCGTGATCGCCGATCTCGGCCTCATCCTCGGCAAGGTGCTTGAGAACAGAAAATACAGATATCGACCGGAGGAGGACGCGTGATGAAAAAGAAGCTGCCCGCCGAGCTATGGGACAAGATGCACTATCTGTTCCGCGATTTCAACGACAGAATGGTGCACGTCATGCTCTGCTATGATTTTGAAATCGATCCCGAGATCCTGAAAACGGTGCTGATCTGTTTCTTTGAAAAGGCGCCGGTGCTGCATGCCGCCTTTATTGACAATAAGGTCATGCCCTATTGGGAAGTGAAGCCCTATCACATCGACGACATGCTGACGACGGCGCGCGTGGACGACCTCGAGGCCGCCGCCGACGCGTTCCTGACGCAGTATATCCCGCCGGAGAGCGACCTGCAGATGAAGGCGGCGGTGTTTTATCAGGACGGGCGCAGCGCCCTGTGCATCGTGGAAAACCACATGTGCATGGACGGCGGCGATTTCAAGTATTTTCTGAACGCGCTGTGCAAGGCGTATTCCGGCTACGACCTGCAAAGGCTCAGCCCGGTCGAGCTGCGGACCGGCTCGCGGAAATACACGGCGGTCTATCAGGATTACAGCTACACCGAGCAGAGAATGGCGAAAAACCTGTATAAAAACGTCTGCGCAAAGGACGATCACCGGTTTCCGTTCACAAGGGACAGCATCCGGGACACGTCGTTTATCGTCAGAAGGACCATTCCCGCCTCGCGGTTCGATCAGATCAAGGCCGCGGGAAAACGCCGCGGCGCCACCGTAAACGATATGCTGCTCGCCGCCTATTTTTACAGCTATTACGAGCTGGCGGGCTGCGGGGAGGAGGAGAGCGTGACCATCTCCTGCGCGATCGACCTGCGGCGTCACATCCGGGACACCGGCGGCGAGGGGCTTACCAACCACACGGCCTTCATGCAGTGCGCCGTCCCCGCGCGCGGAAAGGACGTCTTCGAGACCTTGCGCTACGTCGTCGCAAGCTCCGAGCGGTATAAAAAAGACAAGTTCATGGGCCTGTACGGCCTGCCGCTGCTGAATCTCGGCTACAGCATCCTGCCGCACGCCGCAAGCGAGGAGATCATCAAGATCGGCTATTCCAATCCGCTGCTCGCCATGAGCAATATCGGCATTCTGGATGAAAAAGCGCTTGCGCTGTCCGGGCACGAGCCCACCGACGGGTTCATGACCGGCGCGGTCAAGTATAAGCCCTTCGCGCTGCTTTCTGCCACGACGCTCAGAAAGGCGATCACGCTTTCCATGTGCGTGCGCGGCAACGACGAGGACCGCCGGATCGTCGAACGCTTTTTCGATCTGTTTGAAAAAAATCTGGACACGCTTTCGGCGCAGGACGGCGATCCGGCCTGAAATATGCAAAAAAAAGAAAGGCGGGGGAGCCTCCTGAGGGCGCTTCCCTGCCTTTCGTGCTGTTTTGGACAAACGGCGTTATAAGGTTTTCGCCTTTTCAAAGGTATCGACCACCGCGTCGGCGACGAGTCCCTGAAAGCCGCCGCGCGCGAGGGTGCGCACGCCCTCGATCGTGCTGCCGCCGGGGGAGCAGACCTCGTCCTTGAGCTTCCCGGGGTGCTTGCCGCTTTCCAGCAGCAGGGCGGCGGCGCCCCGCAGGGTCAGCGCCGCAAAGCGGTCCGCCTTGTCGCGCGGCAGGCCCGCCGCGACCGCGCCGTCGGCAAGCGCCTCTGCGAACAGATACACAAACGCGGGGGAGGAGCCGGACAGGGCGGACGCCGCGTCGATCCTGTTTTCGGGCAGCGGCTCCACCGCACCGCTCTCCCGCAGCAGCGCCAGAAACGCACGTTCCTCCTCGTCCGTCACCGCGTCCGTCCTGCAATAGACGGTCAGCCCCGCGCCCACGGCGACCGGGGTGTTCGGCATAATGCGGATCACCTTGTCGTGCCCCGCGGCGGCTGCGATCGCCGCGGCGGTCTTTCCGGCGGCCATCGTGACCAGCACGGTTTCGGGGGACAGGCAGGGGGCGAGCTCCCGGCACAGCGCCTCCACCGCGTGGGGCTTCACGCCGAGGAACAAAAAGCGGCTGTTCGCGGCAAGGGTCGCGGCGTCCTCCACCGCGGCGCCCGCCGCCCTCGCGGCGGCAAGGTGGCTTTCGTGGTGGTCGCAGACCCCGAGCTTTGCGCCGGTCTTCGCCGCCGCCAGCAGCAGCGCAAGGCCCATGTTGCCCGCGCCGATAAACGAAGCGTCGTATCGCATATGCATTCTCCTTTTCCGCGCTCAGTACCCGCGCGCGCCGGTCACGCTCTCGTCGTTCTCGATCCAGTCCGTGACGGGGATCACGCGGTAGTTCTCGTGGTCGTCGCGGATCACCACCTCGCGGATCCCGGCGTTGATGACCATGCGCTTGCACATGGAGCAGCAGCAGGAATGCGAGACGTAGGACCCGTCGCGCTCCACGCCGGTGAGGTACAGCGTGGAGTCGATCATCTTGTCGCGGGACGCGGAAATGATGGCGTTCGCCTCCGCGTGGACGCTGCGGCACAGCTCATACCGCTCGCCGCGCGGGATCTTCAGCTCGGCGCGGATGCAGTAGCCGAGGTCGGAGCAGTTCGCCCGGCCTCTGGGCGCGCCGACGTAGCCGGTGGAGATGACCTCGTCGTTCTTCACGATCACCGCCCCGTAGGAGCGCCGAAGACAAGTGGAGCGTTTCGACACCATCTCCGCCAGATCGAGATAATAGTTCCGTTTGTCGCGTCGTTCCATTTACGATACCTCTTCGCCGATCAGATCGTACTCGTTCACGCCGGTCACGCGCACCCGCACGAAGTCGCCGGGCTCGAGATCCCGGTCGGAAATAAAGCGGATGCCCGCGTCGATCTCCGGCGCGTCCATCCAGGTGCGCCCGGAATAGGAATCGGTGTAGCCGTCGTAGTCCTCGGTCACGCACTCGAGCACGCTGCCGATCAGCGCCTCCTGCTTTTTCAGCGCGATCTCATACTGCTGCTCCATCAGCACCTCGCCCCGGTGCTCGGCAAGCGCCGCGTCCACCTGATCCGGCATGGAATACGCCAGCGTCCCCTCCTCGGGGGAGAAGGCGAACACCCCGAGCCGGTCAAAGCCGATATCCTCCACGAACTCGCTCAGCTCGTCGAAGTCCTCGTCGGTCTCGCCCGGGAAGCCGGTGATGAACGTGGTGCGCAGCACGCAGTCGGGCAGATAGGCGCGGATCTTGCCGATCAGGGCGGTCAGGCTCGCGCGGTCGCCGGTGCGGCGCATCTGCTCCAGCAGCCTGCCGCTGGCGTGCTGCAGGGGCAGGTCGATATAATGCAGGATTTTTTCGGAATCGCGGATCACCTGCAGGGTCTCGTCCGTCAGGCGGTCCGGGTAGCAATACAGCAGACGGATCCATTTCAGCCCGTCCACCTGATCCAGCCGCCGCAGCAGAATCGGCAGCATCAGCTCGCCGTAGCGGTCCAGCCCGTAGCGGGTGGTATCCTGCGCGATCACGATCAGCTCCTTCACGCCGTCCTTTGCCAGCGCCTCGGCCTCGTCCACGATATCGTCGATCTCGCGGGAGCGGAAGGGCCCCCGGATCTGCGGAATGGCGCAGAACGCGCAGCCGTTGGAGCAGCCGTCGGAGATTTTCAGATACGCCCAATAGGGGGGCGTGGTCAGAATGCGTTCGCCGGAAAGCGGCAGCGCGGTGCGCGGCGGGAACCGGGCGTTGTCGCGGCTGCCCTCGAACACGCTGTCCACGAAGCTGACGATATCGCCGTCCACGCCGATGCCGCCCACGGCGTCCACCTCGGGCATCTCCTTCAGGATCTCCTCCCGGTAGCGCTGCGCCATGCAGCCGATCACGATGATCTTGCCGATCTCGCCCTCTTCCTTATACTGCCCCATCTCGAGGATCGTGTCGATCCCCTCGCGCTTCGCGGCCTCGATAAAGCCGCAGGTGTTCACGATCACCGCGTCCGCGCCGTAGGGCGTGTCGATCATCTCATAGCCCGCGTCGGACAGCTTTTTGATCATCAGCTCGGCGTCCACCTGATTCTTCGGGCAGCCGAGGGATACGAAGGCGATTTTACGGTTCATACGGTCAGTCCTCTCTGTAGCTGAGCGCCCGGCGGATCTCGCTCCACGAATACCCGGCGGCAAGCAGGCGGCGCATCGCGCGCGCGACCTCCTTTTCGGAGGGCTCCTCCGGCAGGCGCATTTTGTTTATTAATTCTATTATACCTGTATTTTCATCAATATCAAGAGCCGAAACCGCATTTTCGGCAATTTCTTTGGCCACGCCCCGCGCCGTCAGCTCCGAAACGATCCTGGCGGGGGCAAAGTGCTTCACGCGCGAAAGCTCCTCCGCCAGCGCCGCGGCGAACGCCGCGTCGTCCAGATAACCCTTTTCGCGCATCGCGGCGGCGGTTTCGGCGGCCACGTCCGCAGGGTATTTGCGCCGGAGCTTGAGCGTGAGCTCCCGTTCGCTGTGCGCGCGGCAGGCGAGCAGCCGCACGGCGGCCTCCTCCGCTTCAAAGGCGGTCGCCTGCTCCCGCAGGGCGGCAAGGTCGTCCTCGTCCGCCTCGCACCCCTCGTAGAGCGCGCTTTCCGCCCAAATGAAAGCAGGGACGGTGAAGCGATATTCACCGTCCGCGTTTACGTTGATTCTGCCTTTTTTGGTTGCCGTCGTCGTGATCTCCATCAGTCGGCGGCGATATCGATCTTGATCTTCGGCACTCTGCCGTTGTTGGGCACGATGGGCTCGGTGCCGTCGGCGTCCTTCTTCTCGTTCGCCCTTTCTTCCTTCATCATGGCGGCGCGCACCTTGGCCTCCACCTCCAGGGCGAATTCGGGGTTCTCGAGAATATACTGCTTCACGCGGTCGCGGCCCTGCCCCAGACGCTGCTCGCCGTAGGAGAACCACGCGCCGGACTTGTGGATGATATCGAACTGGACCGCCATGTCGACCAGCTCGCCCTCCTTCGAGATGCCCTTGCCGTACATGATGTCGAATTCCGCCTCGCGGAAGGGCGGCGCCACCTTGTTCTTCACGATCTTGGCGCGGGTGCGGGAGCCGATGAACTCGTTGCCGGGGGCCTTGAGCTGCTCGATGCGGCGCACGTCGATGCGCATGGAGGCATAGAACTTCAGCGCCCGGCCGCCGGTAGTGACCTCGGGGTTGCCGTACATCACGCCCACCTTTTCACGGAGCTGGTTGATAAAGATCACAAGGCAGTTGGAGCGGCTGATCGCGCCGGCAAGCTTTCTGAGCGCCTGGCTCATCAGTCTTGCGTGCAGGCCGACGTGGGAATCGCCCATGTCGCCCTCGATCTCCGCCTTCGGCACCAGCGCCGCCACGGAGTCGATCACGATCACGTCCAGCGCGCCGGAGCGGGTCAGGTACTCCGCGATCTCCAGCGCCTGTTCGCCGTTATCCGGCTGCGAGACCAGCAGGGAATCCACGTCCACGCCGAGGTTGCGGGCGTATTTGGGGTCCAGCGCGTGCTCCGCGTCGATGAACGCGGCCTCGCCCCCGGCCTTCTGCGCTTCCGCCACCACGTGCAGCGCCAGCGTGGTCTTACCGGAGGATTCGGGCCCGTAGATCTCCACGATCCTGCCCTTGGGCAGACCGCCGATGCCGGTCGCCACGTCCAGCGCGATGCTGCCGGTGTGGATCGCGTCTACGTTGAGCGCCTCCGTCTGCCCCAGCCGCATGATGGAGCCCTTGCCGAATTGTTTTTCGATCTGCGTCAGCGCAGCCTTCAGCGCGTCTTGCTTATCCGCCATAGTGATGTTTCCTTTCGTGTCCGGAGATTTAAACATTTGTTTCCTTGACTGCGTTTCATTATACCTTCTTTCGTCGAAAAAAGCAATAGGGAAAGTAAAAATAGTTCTCGCTTTTCCCCGGGAAGTATGATAGAATACATTTAAATGGACAGTCGGGCAGGGAAGCGCGTCGCGGGTCTTCGTCCGGGGCGCTCGTCCTGATCGGAGGGGTTTCAACTTATGAGGAATAACGAGGAAATCAATATCATGAACAATTCTTTTCCGGAGATCCTTGCGCCCGCGGGCGGCGGAGAGCAGCTCACCGCGGCGCTGAACGCCGGGGCGGACGCGGTGTATTTCGGCGCGACCGATTTCAACGCCCGCCGTAACGCCGAAAACTTCACCGACGCGGATTTCCTTGCCGCGGTGCGCGCCTGCCACGTGCGGGGCGTGAAGGTGAACGTCACCCTGAACACCCTGATCCTGAACGAGGAGTTCGACCGTCTGCTGCAGACCCTGCGGCTGATCGCCGAAAGCGGGGCGGACGCCGTGATCGTGCAGGACCTCGCCGTCGCGGCGCTGGTCAAAAAACACGTCCCGACCATCCGCCTGCACGCCTCCACCCAAATGGCGGCGCACAACCTCGCGGGCGTCCACGCGCTGCGGGACATGGGCTTTTCGCGCGTCGTGCTGGCGCGGGAGCTTTCTTTGCGCGAGATCGCCGCGATCACCGAAAACGCCGGCTGCGAAACGGAGGTCTTCGTCCACGGGGCGCACTGCATGAGCGCCTCGGGCCTGTGCTATATGTCCTCCCTGTTCGGCGGGCGCAGCGGCAACCGGGGCCTGTGCGCCCAGCCCTGCCGCCTGAATTTCACGAACGATAAGCGCGACCACGCGCTCAGCCTGCGCGATCTCTCCCTGCTGCGGCATCTGGACGACTTAAAGCGGGCGGGCGTCGCCTCCTTCAAGATCGAGGGCCGCATGAAGCGCCCGGAATACGTCGCCGCCGCCGTCACGGCGTGCCGGCAGGCGCTGGCGGGGCAGCCCTATGACGAAGCGCGTCTGCAGGCGGTCTTTTCCCGCTCCGGCTTCACGGACGGCTATTTCACCGGCAAAATCAACGGCGCCATGTTCGGCGCGCGGCAGAAGGAGGACGTCACCGCTGCGGCGGGCGTGCTGCAGGAGCTGCGCGGGCTGTATAAGGACGAGCGAAAGCGCGTCCCCCTGACCATGCGCCTGATCGCCGAACAGGGTTCGCCCCTGACCCTCACGGTCTCGGACGGCGAACGCGCCGTCGTTAAAACCGGTCCCGCGCCGGAAATCGCCAAAAACGCCCCCACCACGCCCGAAAAGGCTGCTGCGGGGCTGGCAAAGCTCGGCGGCACGCCCTATTACTGCGACGCCCCCGAGGTCTCCGTCGGGCAGGGGCTGCTGCTTCCGGCGTCCGTCCTCAACGCCCTGCGGCGCGAGGCAGTGGAGGCGCTTTCGGCTTTGCGCGGGGGCGTCCGCCACGCCTTTTCGGAGCCCACCGGCGGGCTGCTCCCGCCCCCGGGCAGGGGACCGGACGCGCCCGCCCTGCGGCTGCGCTTCGCCCGCGCCTCGCAGGTCTTCGACACGGACCGCGCCGAAAAGCTGATCCTGGACGCGCGCGAGATCCTACGCTTCCCCGAAAAGCTGCGGCCCTTCCTGCCCAAGCTCACGGCGGAGCTGCCGGTGCTGCTCTACCCCGGGGACGAGGACCGCGCGCTGGCGGACCTGCGGGCGCTGAAGGACTTCGGCGTGACCGAGGTCCTGTGCGAGAATATCGGCGCAGTGCGCCTGACAAAGGCGGCCGGGCTGACCCCGCTCGGCGGCATGCACCTGAACCTTGTCAACGCCCTTGCCGTGCGGCAGGCGGAGGCGCTGGGCGTAACGGATAACACGGTCTCGTTCGAGTGCGCGCTGGGGCAGTTCGACGCCTGCCGGGGCGCGGGCAAGCTCGGGCTCGTCGGCTGGGGGCATCTGCCCCTCATGCGCCTGCGCGCCTGCCCGAACCGGGACCTGAAGGGCTGCGGGGACTGCCGCGGGCGCGCCGAGGTCCGGGACCGCCGGGGGGACGCCTTCCCGCTCGTCTGCGCGGACCGGCGCTTTTCCACCCTGCTCAACCCCGTGCCGCTGTGCGTTTCGGGCCTCAGGCTGCCGCACGCGGATTTCGTCACCCTGTATTTCACCGTGGAAAGCAGGCAGACCGCCGAGGCCGTCGCAGCCGCCATGCTGCGCGGCGAAAAGCCCGCGCCGAACGTCACCGCGGGTCTGTATAACAAGAAACTATTATGATTGACAAATCCGTATCAAGCGTTTATAATAGTATAATAGGGTAATAGAAACCGTTACTCTTTCTCCGGCACACCGGAAATTTTACGCGGAACACCGCAGACAGGACTGATCTTATGAAAAAAATCATCGTTGCGGACGATGAAGAGCTCATCAGACGGCTGGTGGGCGATTTTCTGTTGAACGAGGGCTACGAGCCGCTGCTGGCGGAGGACGGCGAACAGGCGATGAAGCTGTACGCCGAGAACCCGGACGTGGCGCTGCTGATCCTTGACATCATGATGCCCGGGATCGACGGCTGGGAGGTCTGCCGCCGGATCCGGACCCGCTCCTCGGTGCCCATCATCATGCTCACGGCGCGCAGTCAGGAGTATGACCAGCTCACCGCGTTCGACGCGGGCGTGGACGATTACGTCACGAAGCCCTGCTCCCCCTCGGTGCTGATGAAGCGCGTCGCGGCGCTGCTGCGGCGCAGCGAGAACGCCCCCTCCGCCGCCGGCGTGATGGCCGTGGACGACCTGAAGCTCGACGCCGCCGCGCACGAGGTGTGGCTGGAGGGCAAGAGCGTGAGCCTGACGCTCAAGGAGTATTCCATCCTGCAAAAGCTCCTCTCCGTGCCGGGCAGGGTCTACACGCGCGAGCAGCTTCTGGACGATATCTGGGGCTACGACTTCGAGGGCGATATCCGCACCGTGGACTCCCACGTGGCGCGGCTGCGCACCAAGCTCGGCGAATGGGGCATCAACCACATCAAAACGATCTACGGGACCGGCTATAAGCTGGACGTGAACACGAAGGATGGCACGTAAAAAAATCAAGGAGCTGCGCGCCCAAAAAGAAATCAATATCCGCTCGCGCCTGATGCGCGGCATCGTCGTGATCCTGATGCTCACGATCCTTCTGCCTGTTATCGCCTATAACTGGCTGCCGGAGTGGGTCTATTATCTCGTGCCCGCCACGCGCCTGTGGCTGGCGACCGAGGACCTGACCGCCTCCTACGGCGAGGGTTTTCTGGATAAGATCGAGGACGTCGAAAAGGAATACGATACCTCCGTCGAGGTCTTCACGGCGGATTCCCGGCTGGTCTATTCCACCAAGGCCGTGATCGACGCCCTGCCCGCGGACCTGAACGACGCCGAAACGCTGGACGACGCCTTTCTGTATAACTACACCACGCGCTACGGCGAACGCACGGTCGGGGACAAGAGCTACCTCATCAAGACCTATGACACCGGCGCCGTCACCGTCACCTTCATCGACTGCTACCAGTACCTGCCGGACGGCGGCTGGATCGAGGTCTATATGCAGGTCAGCCAGACGACCTCCACCACGAAGATCACCTTCCTGATCGCCTTCCTCGCCATCATGATCTTCCTCACGTTCGGTCTGTCCGCGATCTGGGTCTACATCAAGAAATTCACGAACCCGGTCAACAAAATGGTCGAGGTCACGGGCAAAATGGCGCAGCTCGACTTTTCGCAGACCTGCCCCCACACGGGGCTCACGGAGCTCAATTCCCTGTCCAACGGCATCAACGAAATGAGCCGCGCGCTGGACACGGCGCTGACGGACCTGCAGCAGAAGAACGAAAAGCTGCGGGAGGACATTGAAAACGAACGCACGATCGACAATCTGCGGCAGACCTTCGTGGGGGGCATCTCGCACGAGCTCAAAACGCCCATCGCCATCATTCAGGGCTACGCCGAGGGCGCGAAAATGTTCTACGCCTCCGGCAACGTCAAGGCGGCGGACGAATACTGCGACGTGATCATCCGCGAGACCGGGCGCATGAACAGCATGATCGTCAAGCTCCTCGAGATCACGAAATATACCTCCGGCGCTTACGAGCCGCAGCGCGAGAATTTCGACCTGCGCGAATTCGTGATCGGCACCGTGGACGCCAACGCGGAGCTGCTGGCCGAGCGCGGCGTGCTTTACGAAAACACGGTCCCGGCGGGGCTGACCGCGAACGGCGACCCCACCATCCTGCCCTACGTGCTGAATAACTATTTCTCCAACGCCCTGTCCCACTGCGAGGGGGACGAAAAGCGCATCCGCGTCTCGTGCGACGACGTGGGCGACAAATACCGCATACGGGTCTTCAACACCGGCAAGCCCATCGCCGGGCGCGATATCGACAAGATCTGGGATTCGTTCTACCGGGCGGATAAGGCGCTCTCCCGCTCGCAGGGGCGCTTCGGGCTGGGGCTGTCCATCGTGCGCGCCATCCAGAATCTCCACGGCGAGGCCTACGGCGTCGAAAACAAAGCGGACGGCGTCGAATTCTGGTTCGACCTCGCCAAAGCATGAAAGGAATCACCATGGAAACACCCAATATCTTCCGCGACTTCGGCATCTCTGACGAGGTCGCGTCTTACAGTCAGCGGATCCTCGCGGGGCTGACCGACCGCTTCGCCGAAATCGACCGCGTGGCGGAGATCAATCAGGCAAAGGTCCTGCTCGCCATGCGCAAAAACCGCGTGGACGCCGCGTGCCTCGCGGGCACCACCGGCTACGGGCACGACGACAAAGGCCGCGACACGCTGGAGCGCGTCTATGCGGACGTGTTCCACACCGAAACGGCGCTGGTGCGCCCGCACGTCACCTGCGGCACCCACGCGCTGGCGATCGCGCTGTCGGCGAACCTGCTGCCGGGGGACGAGCTGCTTTCGCCCGTCGGCAAGCCCTATGACACGCTGGAGGAGGTCATCGGCATCCGTCCCGCCCCCTGCAGCCTGATGGAAAACGGGATCACCTACCGGCAGGTGGACCTGCTGCCGGACGGCGGCTTCGACTACGAGGGCATCCGCGCCGCGATCAACGACAGAACGAAGCTCGTCACCATCCAGCGATCCAAGGGCTACCAGATGCGCCCCACCCTCTCCGTGAAGCGGATCGGGGAGCTGATCGCCTTCCTCAAGGGCGTAAAGCCCGGCCTGACCGTCATGGTGGATAACTGCTACGGGGAGTTCACCGAAACGCTCGAGCCCTCGGACGTCGGCGCGGACATGACGGTCGGCTCGCTCATCAAGAACCCCGGCGGCGGGCTCGCGCCCATCGGCGGCTATATCGCCGGTACCGCGAAATGCGTGGAGCGCTGCCACTATCGCCTCACCGCCCCCGGCATCGGGCAGGACGTCGGCGCGTCCGTGTCGGTCCTCCGGGACCTGTATCAGGGCTTCTTCCTCGCGCCCACGGTCACGGCAGCCGCCATGAAGGGCGCGGTGTTCGCCGCAAAGCTCTATGAATCCCTCGGCTTCCGCGTGGTGCCGGATTCCGTCGAAAGCCGGCACGATATCATCCAGAGCGTGGAGCTGGGCTCGCCCGAGGCCATGTGCGCGTTCGCCGAGGGCATTCAGGCCGCCGCGCCGGTGGATGCCTACGTCACCCCGATCCCCAGCCCCCTGCCGGGCTACGCGGACGACGTCATCATGGCGGCTGGCGCGTTCGTGCAGGGCGCGTCCATCGAGCTGTCGGCGGACGGCCCCATCCGCCCGCCGTACGCGATCTATTTCCAGGGGGGCCTGACCTTCCCGCACGCCAAGCTCGGCATCATGATGAGCCTGCAGAAGCTGACGGAAAGAGGGCTGGTGAAGCTCGACCGATGAAACCGATCGTCAATTATATCTGGGATTTCGACGGCATGCTGTTCGATACCTATCCCCATACCGTGGCGGCGTTCTGCGAGATCATGCGGCAAAACGGACGGGAGATCGACCCCGAGGAGGCCTACGACCTGTTCAAGATTACCATGTGGCACGCCTTCCGGCACTACGGCTTCACGGACGAAACGGAGATCCGGCGGTTCTACGATCTCGAAAACGATATCGACTTTCCGCCTGTGGGCAAACCCTTCGACGGCATCCCGGAGATCCTGCGCTATATCGTTTCGCACGGCGGCAGAAGCTTCCTCTATACCCACCGGGATAAGGTCGCGCTGGAATATTTCGGGCGCTATGGCCTCACAGATCTGTTTTCGGGCTTCGTCACGTCGGAGGACGCCTTCCCCAACAAGCCCGCGCCGGACGCGCTGCTGCATATCCTCCGGACCTATGATCTGGACCCGGCCCAAAGCATGATGCTCGGCGACCGGGATATCGATATCGGCTCCGGCGTGAACGCCGGCATCCCCACCCTGCTGTTCGATAACGAGCGCCGCTACGCGGACGTGGGGCAGACCGTCACCTGCCGCACCACCGGCGAGCTCCTCGATTTCGTCAAACGGAACCTCAAGGATTAAGAGGCCTGTGGGCCTCTTTTTTTCATCCTGAAACGAACCGTTCACAAAGTTGTTAAAAAAATATAAAATGTAAAGCAATACTACTTGACTTTTTTCAGTATCTATTATAAAATATCAAAGATAATGCGTTAGTATTTTTATCTTTCGATAAAAAATACTATTTTAAATAGATCGTGAATATTTAATAGCATTATTGTTTCTTATCCCGGCGCCTGCGGGCGCGTATTGATAACGAATCCCGAAAATTCAAGAAACAGGAGGTGTAATTGTTCTTGAAGGAAGCATTGCCTTACATCCTGATCGCAGTCGCGGCGGTCGTGTTCGGCGTGATCGGCTTCATCGCGGGTCAGATCCACAGAAAGAAGTATGCGGAAAAGGTCATCGGTGACGCCACGGAGGAAGCGAAGCGCATCGTCTCGAACGCTTTGACCACAGCCGAAACGAAAAAGCGGGAGGCCATCCTCGAAGCAAAGGATGAGATCCACCGCGAACGCACGGAATACGAGAAGGAGATCAAAGAGCGGCGCAGTGAGGTGCAGCGGCAGGAGCGGCGCATCAACCAGAAGGAAGAAGCGCTCGACAAGCGCACCGACGCCCTCGAAAAGAAAGAGGAAGCACTCCAGAAAAAGATCAAGGACGCGGACCACCGTCTGGACGAGGTGGAGGCCCTGAAGAAGAGCCAGTTTGAAATGCTGGAAAAGATCTCGGGCTACACCAAGGACGAGGCCAAGGCGTACCTGCTGAACAGTCTTGAGGGCGAGCTTGATCACGAAAAAGCCCTGAAGATCCTGGAATACGAAAAGAGAACAAAAGAAGAATCCGATCAGCTCGCGAAGGAGATCATCGTCACCGCCATCCAGCGGTGCGCGGCGGAGCACACGGCGGAGGCCACCGTGTCCGTCGTGGATCTGCCGAACGACGAAATGAAGGGCCGCATCATCGGCCGCGAGGGCCGCAACATCCGCACCCTTGAAAGCATCACCGGCGTCGACCTGATCATCGACGACACGCCGGAGGCCATCACGGTGTCCAGCTTCGATCCCGTCAGAAGGGAGGTCGCCCGGCTCACCATCGAAAAGCTCATCTCGGACGGGCGCATCCATCCCTCCCGCATCGAGGAAATGTATGAAAAGGCGAAGCGCGAGGTGGACCAGTCCATCAAGCAGGCCGGTGAACGCGCCGTCATCGAAGCGGGCGTCAACGGCGTCAACGGGGAGCTGGTCAAGCTGCTCGGCCGCCTGAAATACCGCACGTCCTACGGGCAGAACGTGCTGAACCATTCGCTGGAGGTCTCCTATCTTGCGGGTCTCATGGCAGCCGAAATCGGCGCAGACGTCAAAACCGCCAAGCGCGCCGGCCTGCTGCATGATATCGGCAAGGCCGTGGACCACGAAATGGAGGGCACGCACATCTCCCTCGGCGTGGAATTCGCCAGAAAGTATAAGGAAAAGGAAGACGTCATCCACGCCATCGAAGCCCACCACGGCGACGTGGAGGCCAAAACCGTGGTCGCCGTGCTGGTCCAGGCGGCGGACGCCATCTCCGCGGCGCGCCCCGGCGCAAGACGCGAAAACCTGCAGAACTACATCAAGCGCCTCGAGCAGCTTGAGGAGATCTCCACCTCCTTCAACGGCGTGGAGCGCTCCTTCGCCATTCAGGCGGGCAGGGAAGTCCGCATCATGGTCAAGCCCGAGGTCATCACCGACGATAAAATGGCCATCCTCGCCCGCGATATCGCCAAGAAGATCGAGGAGGAGCTGGATTATCCGGGCCAGATCAAGGTCCACATCATCCGCGAAAGCCGCGCGTTCGACTTTGCGAAATAAGGCGGCATGAAGTCCGACAACACAAAAATCCCGTCGAAAGGCGGGATTTTTTTGATGTTGGATGTCGGATGTCGGATGTCGGTTGCGCCGCGATTATAATATGGTGATGGTCAGAGCGCAGTTGGGGATACGGGACGGCGCGCCAATTTCATGGTAGTACGGCTGCCCACAGCCGTTTTTGTGCCTTGCTGCGGGAGGGTATCGTCCCGGCGGAATATGTTGACGGATGACGGATTTTGTGAATATCCCGGGATGATGCCCTCCCCGGCAAGGGGCAACCGACGGATATGTTACCAGCGATGCAGGGCGTCCGGGCGACGGATCAGGTATTATTTTGATGCCATGATATTTTAGGATATTCGTCGATTCGCCGGGTTCGGTCATATTCACCGTATTCCGCGTACTTCCCCTTGCCGGGGAGGGAATCATCCCGGGACAAACATTTTCGATTCCCGTTAACAGATCCCGCCGGGATTCATCCCTCCGCCGTCAAGGCAAAGGAACGGCTGTGGGCAGCCGTACTACCATTATGACCGCCGCCCCTTCCGTTATCCCCGACCGGAACCTATATTTCAATCGCGCGCTGTGCGCGCAACCGACATCCGACATCCAACACGCAACATCGCCGCGCCGCACCCGCGTCTTTCCCTCTTGCAATCCGTCCCGAAGTGAAGTATAATACATTATATATATACGCCCACAGAAACGGAGGGGGAACGCCATGCGCGTATTAATGATCGGGGACGTGGTATCGGACGTGGGGAGCGAGCAGCTTCGGCGCGTGCTGCCGGGGTTCCGGCGGCAGCAGGGGGTGGACTTCTGCGTCGTCAACGGCGAAAACTCCGCGAGGGGCAACGGGATCACCCCGGCGTCCTACGAGCATCTGCTGGCGTCCGGCGCGGACGCCGTCACCGGCGGCAACCATACCCTGCGCCGCCCGGAGTTCGAGCGCGTGCTGGAGGAGCCCTATTCGGCGGCGCTGCGCCCCGTGAACCTCCACCGCTCGGCGCCCGGGCGCGGGATCCTTGTGGTGGAAAAGCGCGGGCTGCGCCTCGGGGTCGTCAGCCTGATGGGGCAGGTCTATATGGACTACGCCGAAAACCCCTTCGACGCGGCGGACGCCGCCGTGAAGCAGCTTGCCGCCGAGGGCGTACGCGCCATTCTGGTGGATTTCCATGCCGAGGCGACGAGCGAGAAGAAGGCGATGGGCTATTATCTGGACGGGCGCGTCAGCGCGGTCGTGGGGACCCACACCCACGTGCCGACCGCGGACGCGGGGCTCCTGCCGGGCGGCACGGCGTATATCACGGACGTGGGCATGACCGGGGCCGTCCACTCGGTGCTCGGCGTTTCGGTCGAGACCGCCACGGCAAAAATGCGCACCGGGCTGCCGGTGCGGTTTGAAAGCGCAGCCGGGCCCGCCGCCATGGACTGCGTGCTGATCGAGATCAACGACAAAACGGGGAGGGCAGAGACGATTGAACGCTTTACGGTCGAATAACACAGTCCCGCAGCCGCACGCCCCCCACGCGCGGCGGGGATTCCCGAACGCATCACAGTCGAATAACACGATCCTGCGGGCGCTGTGCCTGCTGCTGACGGGCGTTTTGCTGCTGACGTCCTGCATGGGCGGCGAGCCGCAGGAGGACCTGCGCGAGGCCACCGAAACCACCACCGAATTCCAGCAGCCCACGGGCGCCATCGCGGTGCCCTATACAAAGCTGGACGCGCTGAACCCCTTCTTCATGGAATCCCTTGTCAACGCGTCGCTCGTGAGCCTGCTTTACGATCCGCTGTTCACGCTGGACGGCGGCTTCATGCCGCAGCCCCTGATCGCAAAGGACTTCACCCTGAACGGCGCGGCGCTGGACGTGAGGCTCCGGGATTCCACGGTGTTTTCGGACGGCTCGCCGCTGTCCGCCGCGGACGTGATCTATTCCTTTGAAAAGGCCAAGGACGCGCCGCTGTATCGGGAAAGCCTGAAGAATTTCACCGCCTGCGCCGAGCAAAGCAGCGCCGCCGTGCAGTTCACGCTGGGTTCGCCCGACGTGAACGCGGTCAACCTGCTCACCTTCCCGATCGTGAAGGCGGGCACGGCCGAAGCGCCCGAGACCCCGCCGATCGGCGCCGGACGCTATTTCTATCAGGTGGAGGACGGGCGCCCCCTGCTGCGCTGCAACCTGCGCTACGGCGCCGTCTCGCCGATGATCGGCTCCGTGCGCCTCAGGGAGGTCACGGAATCCGCCACGCTCATGCACGTCCTGAACGTCGGCGGCATCGACTGCTTCTATACCGACCTGTCGGACGGCGTCGCCAAGCGCTCCTACGCCGGGTCGAACGAGGTCTATCTCAACGAGCTGGTCTTCCTCGGCGTGAACCACTTCGGGGCCTATCTCAAGAACGCGGAATTCCGCCGGGCGCTGAGTCTGGCGCTCTCCCGCAGCGCCATCGTCGGCAACGCCTTTGTGAACCACGCCCGCGCGGCGTCCACGCCCTTCAATACCTCATGGGAGGTCCTGTCCGCCTATCAGACCGCCGAATCGCCGGACGGCGACCCCAACGGCGCGGACGCCCTGCTCGGCAAGCTCGGCGCGGGCATGGGCAGAAACGAGGTCTTTCTGCGCCTGCTCGTCAACGAGGAGGCGGACGCCTTCCTGAAAAGCGCCGCGAACCTGATCGTGGAGGAGCTCTCCTACGTCAATATCACGGTGGAGCTGACGGAAAAGCCCGCCGCCGAATACCGCGCCGCGCTCCGTGGCGGGGACTTCGACCTCTATCTCGGCGATATCCGCCTGACCAAAAACATGGATCTCTCGCCCTTCTTCACGCCGGACGGGGCCGCAAGCTGGGGCATCAACCTCGAGGGCTCGGATCTACCGGCGCTCTGGGCCGACTATCAGAGCGGCGCCAAGGAGCTGGACGTGTTCCTGAACCGCTTCAACGAGCTCATGCCCTTCATCCCGCTGGTCTACCGCAACGGGCAGTTCTGCTATTCGCGCGTGATCCGCTCCGCGATCCAGAGCACGGAGGACCGGCTGTATTACGACATCGAGGAGTGGCTGGTGTGATGGAACCGATCCTGACCGTGATCGAAGCCTATGACCGGCTGCTCTCGCGCGAGCGCTTTGCCGAGGCGGGGGACCTGCTGCGGCGGGAGATCGCCGGACGCAAGGATACGGACCCGCAGGGGACGCTGTCGCTTTATAACGAGCTGATGGGCTTCGAGCGGCAGTACGGGACGAACGAGCGCGCCGTCGCCGCCGCGGACGAGGCGCTGTCCCTTCTGCGGGCGCTGGCGCTGACGGACTCCCGCCCCGCCGCCTACGTCCTCCTCAACGCCGCCACGGTGTTCAAAAACGCCGGGGACGAGGAAACGGCGCTGACGTATTACCGGCGGGCGGAGGCGCTGTTCAAGAGATACTACCCCGCCGGGGCCAAGGACTTCGCGGGGCTGTATAACAACATGGCGGCCTGCTTCCTGCACGAAAACGACTGGCGCACGGCGGCGTATTACTACGAGCGCGCCGCCGGGATCCTCTCCCGCCACAACGACGCCTGCGACCTCGCCGTGACCTATTATAACCTCGCGGTGCTGTACGCCCGCTTTTCGCCCCTCACAGACGAGGCGGCCGCCTACGCCGAACAGGGACGGCGGGCGCTCGCCGTCCCGGAAAAGGACCGGGACGCCTATTTCTATTACACCTGCCGCAAGGCGGCGGCCGCTTGTGCCGCTTTGGGGCTGTTTTGGGACGAAGACCGTTACACGCGGCTTGCGGAGGAGTATTATGGACGCGATCGGACGCAGTGAGCGGTTTTTTCACGCATACGAAGAGGCGCTTCGGCAGGCGCTCCCGGACCTTTGGGGGCGCGTGGCGGCGGGGGTTTTCGGCCCCGGCAGCGATAACTTCGGCTTTGACGACGAAATCAGCCTCGACCACGACGTGGACCCGGGGTTCTTTCTGTTTCTGGGCGAACGGGACTATCAGACGTGGGAGCTGCGGCTCTCCCGCGCCTACGACCGGCTGCCCCGGGACTTCGAGGGGCTGCCCCGCATCGGCGATTCCGCCTACGGCACCGCCCGCCACGGGGTCCGGGAGCTCGGCGCGTTCTTCCGGGAATTGCTCGGGACCGACGCCCTGCCGCGCACGAACGCCGAATGGCTTGCGATCCCCGAAACCGGACTTGCCTGCGCCGTCAACGGCAAAATTTTTTACGACGGTCCCGGCGCCGTCACCCGCGTGCGGGCGCATCTGTCAAACGAGCCGGAGGACGTGCGCCGCAAAAGGCTCGCACGGTATCTGATCTTCGCCGCGCAGGCGGGGCAGTATAACTATGCCCGCGCCCTCGCCCACGGGGAGCGCGGCGCGGCGGTCCTTGCGCTGGCGGAATTTTCGCAGAACGTCTGCCGGGCGGTCTATAAGCTCAATTTCGCCTACCCGCCGTTTTATAAATGGCTGCTGCGCGGGGCAAAGGCGCTGCCCGTCTGCGGGCAGGCCGCCGCAATGTGCGAAACGCTGCTCACCGACCCGCTGCGGGCGGACGTCCCCGCAGAAATCGAAGCCGTCGCCGCCCTGCTGATCGCGGAACTGAAAAGGCAGGACCTTTCGGACCTGCCCTATGATTATCTCGAACCCCACGCAAACGAGGTCCTTTCGCGCATCGCGGACCCCGCGCTCCGGTATTCGCACGTGATGGAGTGAGCGCCGCTTGCGGCGATGTTGGATGTTGGACGTTGGGTGTTGGATGTCGGTTGCGGCTGCGGCTGCGCCGCGATTAAACTATTGGTTCCGGTCGGGGAGTACGGAACAAGGTTCCAATCACAACGGTAGTACGGCTGCCTACAGCCGTTTTTGTGCCTTGCTGCGGGAGGGGGGCATCCCGGCGGGATCAGGCAGTGGCGGCCGATCCAAGTATATTTCCGGGATGATTCCCTCCCCGGCAAGGGGCAACCGACGGAGATGTCCCCGGGAAACGGGGATCGTTCGGTCGACGAAATTTCCATATAACGAAACAATGTATCTTTTAGGTTATTCGTCGAATCGCCGGATTCGGTCATCTGTTCCGCATTCCGCGTTCTTCCCCTTGCCGGGGAGGGAATCATCCCGGGGCAAAACCTATCCGATTCCCGTTAACAGCTCCCGCCGGGATTCATCCCTCCACCGTCAAGGCAAAGGAACGGCTGTGGGCAGCCGTACTACCATTGCAACTTATACCCGGCTCCGTTTCCGGAACCATGTCACAACCGAGACCATTTTTAAATACCGAGGTATAGTTTAATTTTGTATTTTGCATTCTGCATTCTTGTCCCGTGCACCCGCCGGGCTGCGCCCGGCTATTCCAGCTCCCTCCTGATCCGGTTCAACACCCTCTTCTTATCCCCGCTCCAAAGGGGAGAGACGAGGGTCTTTTTGTCGCCGTCGCCGGTCAGGCGGTGGACGGTCACGTCGTCCGGGATCAGGGGCAGCACGGCCTTCAGGACGGCCACGTATTCGTCAAGGCTCATGGTTTGGAATTTCCCGGCCTCAAAATCGGCGCACAGGTCCGTGCCGCGCAGCACGTGCAGAAGCTGCAGCTTGATCCCGTCGGTCCCGGCGGCCACGGCGTGCCGCACGGTGGCTTGCATATCGGCGACCGTCTCGCCCGGCAGCCCCAGGATCACGTGCGTGATCACGTAAAGCCCCGCGTCCTTCAGGCGGCGCACCGCGTCGTCGTAAACGGGGGTCCCGTAGCCCCGGCGGATATAGCGCGCGCTTTCTTCCTTCGTCGTCTGCAGCCCCAGCTCCACCCACACGGGCTTGATCGCCGAAAGCTCACGCAGCAGCGCCACCTTTTCCGGCTCCAGACAGTCCGGGCGCGTGGCGACGGAGAGCACGTCGATCTCCGGGCGTTCGATCACGGGCAGAAACGTCTCCCGCAGCGTTTCCACCGGCGCGTAGGTGTTCGTAAAGCTCTGAAAATAGGCGATATAGCCGCCGTCCCGGTTTTTTGCCGCCACGCGGCGTTTTGCGTCCTCGATCTGCGCGTCAAGGTCCCCGCCCCGTCCGGTGAATTCCCCGCTGCCGCCCGCCGAGCAGAACATGCAGCCCCCGACGCCCAGCGACCCGTCCCGGTTGGGACAGGTGAATCCGCCGTCCAGCGACAGCTTATAGAGCTTTTTGCCGAAGGTCCTCCGGCAGTAATCGTTCATGGTGGTCATTTTTTTGAGGGCAAAGGGCAAAGGGCCGGGGGCCGAGGGCCGAGGGCCGAGGGAATGAAAAGACGAGGGAATGAAATTTTTCTTTTTTCTTTTTTATTTTTTAACTTATACTATCCCGTGCACCCGCACCCCCTCCGCTTCGCCCGGCTCACACGCCCGTGCCGTCGAAGTCCGGGACGTAAAATTCCGACGCGGCGGAAAGCTCCTGCACGAACACGTTTTCGTTGCCGAGCAGGTAGAGGTAATCGAGCACGCGGCCGTATTCCGCCTCGGTCAGGCGGCGGTTGAGGTTGCCGTCCGGCAAGGGCTCGACGGGCGGGGTATACTGGCTCATGACGCTCAGCAGCACCTCGTCCTCGCCGAAGGCGGCGGTCAGGATATCGAGGCAGTCCAGCGTGTTGTCCACGTACCCCGGCAGCACCAGATGGCGGATGAGCGTCCCTTTTTGCAGCAGCCCGTCTTCGTCAAAGACGGGCTTTCCCGTCTGGCGGACCATCTCCCGGATCGCGTGCAGCGCCACAGTCGGGTAGTCCGGCGCGTTCGAGAGCCGCCGCGCCAGAGAAGCGTCCGCGTATTTATAGTCGGGCAGGTACACGTCCACCAGCCCCTCCAGCATTCTGAGCGTTTCCACGCGCTCATACCCGCCGCAGTTATACACCACCGGCACGGTCGGCTTCGCCAGCGTCAGCGCTTTCACAACGGCGTCGGCGAAGTGCGTGGGGGTGACGAGGTCGATGCAGTCCGCGCCGTTCTCCTCCAGCTCCCGGAAGATCTCCGCCAACCGCTCCACGGTGATCGCCTTGCCCGCGCCGTCCCGGCTGATCTCGCGGTTCTGGCAGTAGACGCAGCCGAGGCTGCAGCCGGAAAAAAACACCGTCCCCGCGCCGCCGTACCCGGCAATGCAGGGCTCCTCGCCGAAATGCGGCCCCGCCAGCGCCGCCACCGGGGTCATCGGCATCTTGCAGTAGCCGAACGTGGTCGTCCGGTCCGCCCGGCAGCGCCGGGGGCAAAGCTCACAGGTCATTGACTTCCTCGAATCCAAGCTTTTCATAAAACGGGACGTTCTGTTCCTCACACAGCGCCCACAGGGTCTTGTTTTGCCGCGCAGCGCACCGTGCCGCAGCCGCCACACAGCGGGCGGCAAGCCCCCGTCCCCGGCGGTCAGGGCGGGTGAACACGTCGCCCAGCAGCGCCGAATCCTCATTCCGGGCCACGATCGCCGCCATGCTCACAAGCTCGCCCTCCTCGCGCACGCAGAACCCGCAATAAAAGCCGTCCAGCAGGCATTTCGCCTTAAAGACGTAGCGGTCCTCGTCCGCCGCCGTCAGTTTTCCGCCCGCAAGCAGCGCCGCCGCCTCCAGCAGGTCCGGCAGCGCCATCTCCGCCACCCCTTCGGGGCGGGGGAGCCGATCCCTCGTCAGCTTCAGCAGCCGCAGCCCCTCATAGGGGAAGACCCCGTCCTCCAGCCGCAGGGTGTAATCCGGCGCGCGGTACAAAACGGAAAGCCGCCCGTCCCCCCGTTCGGCGGCGAACAGCCGTCCCTCGGGCAAATGCGCCCGCCGGACGCTGAGCAGGGTGAAAAGCTCCGCGCCCGCGATCCCGCGCGCGGTCTGCCGCAGCAGGCGGTCCGCCGTCTCCCCGTCGGGCAGACGGAACTCAGGCGTCTCCATCGGCGAACGCCTCCGCCGTTTTTTCGGCGAGGGCTCTGAGCGAGAGCAGGTCGTTCACGTCGCACACGGAGGAAGGGGAGTGGATATAGCGGGTGGGGACGTTGAGCGTGAGCGTTTTCACGCCGCCGCGGCTGACGTGGACGCTGCCCGCGTCGTTGCCGCCCGCCACCGCGGCCTTGGCCTGCAGGGCGATCCCGTTTGCTTCGGCAATGGCGAACGCCTTGCGGTACAGGGTCTTGTCGTAAACGGTGGCGCGGTCCATGAAGTTGACCACGGCGCCCTTGCCGAGGGCGCACACGCGGTTTTCCGGCGGCACGCCGATCACGTCGGCGGCGGTGGTGCCCTCCAGCACGATCGCGTATTCGGGCGCCACGGTAAAGGCGGAGGCGGCGGCGCCGCGCAGCCCCACCTCCTCCATCGTATTGAACACAAAGGTCAGGTCAACTTCCACGCCCTTGTTGATCATGTCCACCATCACGGCGCAGCCCGCGCGGTCGTCGATGGCCTTGGACAGGAGCTTCTCCCCCATTTCGGTCCAGTTGCTTGTGAACACGGCGGTGTCGCCGGGGGCGATCAGCGCTTCGGCGGCCTCCTTGCCGTCCGCGCCGATATCGAGGTACATATCCTTCACCTCGGGCAGGCGGCTGCGCTCGTCGCCGCCGCACAGGTGGACGGGCTTCACGCCCACGGCGCCGATCACGCCGTTTTCAAAGCGCACGGTCTTGCCCAGCAGCGCCTCGGGGCGAATGCCGCCCACGGTCGTGAATTTCACCAGCCCCGCGCCGGTGATGCAGGTGGCGATCACGCCCACCTCGTCCATGTGGGCGCACAGCATGACCTTATGTTTGGCGCGCCGTTTGCCGCGCACATTCACGATCAGGTTTCCCAGCGGGTCCACGGTCGTCTCGTGCCCGTCCCCGATCAGGGACAGGATCTTCTCCCGCACCGGCGCCTCGCGTCCGGAGGTCCCGTCGGTCTCACACAAAAGCTTCAGCAGGTCTTTCATCGGTCTTCCTCCTTAGTCCGAAAGGATCAGCGCCGCCAGCAGGTCGCCGGTCGCCTCGATATCCCGCACGTCTGCGATCTCCACGGGCGTGTGCATATTGCGGATCGGGATCGAAAGCAGCCCCGTCACCTTGCCGCCAGCGGCGGTCAGCGCCTCGTCCGCGTCCGTGCCCGTGGAGCGTCCCATGATCTCCACGGTATAGGGGATGTTCCGTTCCTTCGCCAGCGCCTTGAATTTGTCGCTCAGGGCCTTGTGCAGCACGGGGGCGTACCCGATCATCACGCCGCCGCCGAGGGCGGCGTCCACCGTTTCGGGCAGGCCGGGGGCTTTGGCAAAGGAGACGTCCACCGCCACCGCCGTGTTCGCGGCCGTGGAAAAGCACGCCGCCGCGCTGCCCTGGCCGCCCACCTCCTCGCGGGTGGTGAACACGCATTCAAGGCGTCTGCCGCGCCCGGCGGCCTTCACAAGCCCGGCGCAGCGGATCAGCGCCGCCACGCCCGCGCAATCGTCCAGATACGGGCCGCAGACCCGGTTTTCGTTCAGCTCAAAAAAGGGCGCGTCCGTCAAAATCCGGTCGCCCGGGAACACCAGCGTTCTGATCTCGTCAAAGGGCAGGCCGCAGTCCACGCCGAGCTTATCCAAAGGCGTCGCCTTGTCCGCCGAATCGGGCGACGCCAGATGCGGGGGCGTGCTGATGATCACGCCGGGCAGGGGACGCTGCCCCAGCACCGTCACACGCAGGGCGGGCGCCACGCGGGCGTCGAAGCCGCCGCATTTGTCGATGCGCAAAAAGCCGGTCTCCTCGTCAATCCCGGTCACAATGCAGCCGATCTTGTCCATGTGGGCAAGCAAAATCACGCCGTCGGCGGCGTCCTCGTTCACGACCGCCTTCAGGTTGCCGAGCGTATCGGTCTCAAAGCGGTCCGCCACGCCCTCCAGCGCCTCGCGGATCACGTCGACGGCCGGCGACTCCGTGCCGGGGGCGGACGGGGCGGCGGTCAGCCGCCGCAGCAGTTCTGTTGTTTTCATCCTAACGTTCCTTTCCGTTTTATCGCAGAATATTGTCCAGTACCAGATCGTAGCTCCCCAGGAACTCGTCCAAAAAGATCGCCGCTTCCTCGCAGCGCAGCGCGTCGATGGCTCTTCTTGTGGCCTCCTCCGCCTGGCGGAACTCGCGGTTGCCGCCGTTTTTCTCCTCCACGCACTTGATCAGCGCCGCGATCTTGTCCGCCGCCTTCATCAGCACGTATTCGCCGCGCGTCTCGTCCGGCTGCAGCAGGGGACGAAAGTCCTCGCGCAGGTCCTCCGGCAGGGTCCCGAGCAGGGCGTTTTCGGCGGCGCGCTCGATCTTGGCGTAGGAGGCGCGGATCTCGTCGTTATAATATTTCACGGGGGTGGGCAGGTCGCCGGTCAGGATCTCCGGCAGATCGTGATAGATCCCCAGCGCCGCGGCGAAATTGGGGTCGTAGGCCTTGCCGAGGCGGCGGTTGCCGATCAGCGCCAGCGCGTGCGAAATGGCCGCCACGTCCAGCGAATGGGAGCTGAGATTTTCGCGGGTGACATTGCGCATCAGCGCCCAGCGGTCCATATGCTTCATCCTCGAAAACAGCGCGAAAAAGTGATGCATGCAATTTCCTCTTTTCTTGTCAAATAGCAAAATATTAAAGCTTTCACACAAGTCTTTCCCCATTATACCGAATAGCCCCCGAAAAAGCAAGCCGCCGCCGCGAAAAACACTTGTACTTTTGTCCGATATGTGGTATACTGGTCTGTGTATTACCGAAAAGGAGCTGTCACCATGGAACCTATCAAAGTCGATTTCTCCGGCAACGGCAAAAAGAAGAGCGTCAAGGACGTGCTGATCCCCCCGGATAAGCCGGGTCTGAAGATCGGCATCAGTCTGGGCGTTATGGTCCTGACCGCGGTGCTGGGCTTTTACTTCATGCTGCCCGCGATCAACCTCGGGGACTATAAGTTCTATATCTATATCTTCCTTGTTCTGGGGTCCTACGTCGCCGCGTCGTTCATCACGTCCGGCGCGTTCAAAAAGCCCGAATTCGTGCCGTACGTCAAGCGCCGCTCCCGCATTCCCGCCATTCTTGCGGGCGTCGTGCTGCTGATCCTCATCGTGGGGTACCTGATCGGCGCGCCGCTGTTCCGCGCGAAGAGCTATTCCCGCATCATCACGCTGGACGATACCAAGGATTTCAAGAGCGCCGTCACCGTGGTGGATTCCATGAGCGACTTCAACAACGTGGCGCTGATCGACAAGGACGCCGCCGCCGCGCTGGCGGATAAGCAGCTCGGCGGCTTTGCCGAAATGGGGCTGGAATCGCAGTTCGAGCTGCTGCTGGAGGACTCCACGCAGATCAACTTCAACAAACAGCCCTATCGCGTCTATCCCCTGCAGTACGGCGATATCTTCAAGTGGTTCACGAACTCCGTGGCGGGCGATCACGAGGGCATCCCGGGCTACGTCATGGTCAACCTGAACACGCAGAAGGCGGAGCTGGTCAAGGGCAAATACGATATCAAGTACTCCACCGCGGAGCACTTCGGCGAGTATCTGGTGCGTCACCTGCGCTTCGAGCATCCGTTCGATATCTTCGGCGAGATCTCCTTCGAGGTCAACGACGAGGGCAAGCCCTTCTGGGTGGTCGAGGTCATTGAAAAGACCATCGGCCTGCTCGGCGGCGAGGACGTCAAGGGCATCATCCTCGTGGACGCGGAGACCGGCGAGGATCACTATTACGACAAGGAAGTCTTTGCGGCGGAAAACTCCGAGATCCAGTGGATCGACCAGGCCTACGACGCGGACCTGCTGGTGGAGCAGTATAACTACCACGGCAAGTACGAAAAGGGCTTCATCAACTCCTTCCTCGGGCAGTCCGGCGTCAAGCAGGCGAGCGTGGGCTATTCCTTCCTTGCCATCGACGACGACGTGTATCTCTACACCGGCGTCACGTCCGTGACCTCGGATAACTCCATCCTCGGCTTCTTCCTCATCAACCAGCGCACCAAGGACGCGTATTTCTACGAGACCGCCGGCGCAACGGAGGCCGCCGCGCAGCAGTCCGCCGAGGGCCGCGTGCAGGATATGGGCTGGAAGGCCAGCTTCCCGATCCTGCTGAACATCGACGGACAGCCGACCTATTACATGGCGCTCAAGGATAACTCCAACGTCGTGAAGTCCTACGCCATGGTCAACGTCGAGCAGTACTCCGTCGTCGCCACGCCCGTGTCGCAGGATATGAACCTGCGCTCCTGCCTGGAGCAGTATATCAAAAATCTCGGGGCGCTCTCGAACCCCATCACCGTCCACTTTGATTTCGACGCCGCCGCGCCGGGCGCCGAGACCCCCGACGACGGGACCGAAACGCCCACCGCCGAAACCGTCACGGGCGTGATCGCCGAGATCCGCACCGCCGTCCTCTCCGGCAACACCGTGGTCTATCTGCGGCTCGAAGGCGACAAGGAATTCTACGCCGTCTCCGCCACCGCCGAAAACCGTGTGGTGCTCCTGAACGTCGGCGATACCGTCGCCCTGTCCGTCTATGCGGATTCCCTGAACGCGGATTCCGTCACAAGGACCGACGCCGCCCCCGCCGAACAGCCCACCGAGGTCGAGGAGCCGACCGAAACCGAAGCCACAACCGAGGCGGCGGAGTAAGGGACCGGATGGCGTCCGGCGATGTTGAATGTCGGATGTCGGTGCGGCTGCGCCGCGATTGAAATATGATTTTGACAACGGGATGCTTCGGCGTCCCGTTTTTGTAACCAGGGACCAGGGACCAGGGGCCAGGGACCAGGGGCCAGGGATCGTTCCCGGAAATGGAGCCGGGCGGTGGTTATATCGGTAGTACGGCTGCCCACAGCCGTTTCTTTGCCTTGACGGCGGAGGGATGAATCCCGGCGGGATCAGGTATCGGAATATGAATGATGTTCATTCCGGGATGATTCCCTCCCCGGCAAGGGGAAGT
>CACZGD010000007.1 GCA_902780565.1 Oscillospiraceae bacterium | reverse complement strand
CCGTCCGGGTCCCGGGCGGGGAATTGTCATGCCAGTGGGCAGGACCGGGCAGGGGAGCGGGATAGCTCATTAATCCGGTGCCGAAACGTCCCTGCCGGGAAACGGTCGGGGAATGGGAACGGTGTGCCGGTCTTGTAGCACGGCACCTCAGTGCCGTTCGATGCGATGTTATTTTTTATGCCTTTCGGACGTGAGGCGGTCGGGGTTCGGGACGGCGTGCCGACCGGACGGATTGGTACCCGGCTCCGTTATGCCCAACCGGGTTGGAAACGGCAGAATAAAGGGTAATATCATTAGTCCTGAACGGCACTGAGGTGCCGTGCTACCGGCGGATTGGTACCCGTTTCCGTTCCCGGGAACGATCCTTGGCCCTCGCCCCTTAGCAATCGCACCTATTTTTCCGAAATCCCCGAACAAGCAGTTGAATTTGCGTCAATAATATGATATAGTATTATGAAACGCAAATATCAGAGAGGAGCATTCATTTGCTGGAGCTGCAAAACCTATCGTTTCAGGTCTCCGACGAGGGATCTGACAAAGAGATCATCCGGGACGTGAGCCTCACGGTGCCCGATAACAAGCTGATCGTAATCACCGGACCGAACGGCGGCGGCAAGTCGACCCTTGCGCGGCTGATCGCGGGCGTGGAGAAGCCCACTGCCGGGCGCATCCTGATGGACGGCGAGGACATCACGGACCTGTCCATCACCGACCGCGCCAAGCGGGGCATCGCCTTCGCCTTTCAGCAGCCCGTCCGCTTCAAGGGTATCCGGGTCATGGATCTGCTGCGCCTTGCCGCGGGCAAAAAGCTGTCGGTCTCCGAGGCGTGCGACTACCTGTCCGGCGTGGGCCTCTGCGCCAACGACTATCTGGAGCGCGAGGTGAACGCCAGTCTGTCCGGCGGCGAGCTCAAGCGCATCGAGATCGCGACCGTTCTGGCGCGGAAGGCGCGGCTTTCTGTCTTTGACGAGCCGGAGGCGGGCATCGACCTGTGGAGCTTTCAGAATCTGATCCAGGTCTTTCAGAACCTGCGCCGCGAGATCCGCGATTCGTCCATCCTCATCATTTCGCATCAGGAGCGCATTCTGAACATCGCGGATGAAATCATTGTGATCAACGCCGGCACGGTGGAGAACAGGGGAGACCGCGAAACGGTCCTGCCCACCCTGATCGGTACGCGTTCGGCAGTTCCGGGCTGCCGCAAAACGCAGGAAGGAGCGAAGGCATGATCAAGCTGGATGAGATTCAGAAGCGCCTGCTGCGCGAGGTGGCGGACCTGCACAAGGTCCCCGAGGGCGCGTATAATATCCGCTCCAATTCCGAGGCGCTGGGGCGGCAGTCCACCGCGAACATCGAGATCACCCCGAAGACGGACGTCTCCGGCATCGATATCCATATCAAGCCCGGCACGAAGAACGAAAGCGTGCACATCCCCGTGGTCATGACGCAGTCCGGGCTGAAGGAGGTCGTGTATAACGACTTTTATATCGGCGACGACGCGGACGTGGTCATCGTCGCGGGCTGCGGGATCGATAACTGCGGCCCCGGGGATTCGGAGCACGACGGCATCCACCGCTTCTTCGTCGGCAAAAACGCGAAGATCAAATACGTGGAAAAGCATTACGGCTCGGGCACTGGCACGGGCAAGCGCATCCTGAACCCCGGCACCGAGGTCCATCAGGACGAAAATTCCGTTGTGGAGATGGAAATGGTCCAGATCAAGGGCGTGGACGACACCGTGCGCACCACCACCGCCGAACTGAAGGCGGGCGCGAAGCTCGTGGTCCGCGAGCGCCTGATGACCCACGGCGAGCAGAACGCCGTGTCCACCTACGTCGTCACGCTGAACGGCGAGGGCGCGACCGCGGACGTGGTGTCCCGCTCCGTCGCAAGGGACCGCTCCTTCCAGAAGTTCGACGCCAAAATCGTGGGCAACGCCGCCTGCTCCGGCCACACCGAGTGCGACTCCATCATCATGGACGAGGGGCGCATCCTTGCCGTCCCGGGGCTCGAGGCCAACAACGTGGACGCCGCGCTCGTGCACGAGGCCGCCATCGGCAAGATCGCCGGGGAACAGATCGTCAAGCTCATGACCCTCGGTCTCACCGAGGCCGAAGCCGAGGAACAGATCATCAACGGCTTCCTGCGATAAAACAAAAACGACCTGCCAAACGACAGGTCGTTATTTCTTTTGCAAACGTCACGCGCGTTTCGCGACCACGTTCTGCGGGTCGGGGAAGTTGACGCGGGCGATGGTGGCGCCAACGGCGGTCAGCTTCTTCACCACGTCCTCATAGCCGCGGTCGATGTGGATGATATCCTCGATCTCGGTCGTGCCCTTCGCGCAAAGGCCCGCAATGATCATTGCCGCGCCTGCGCGCAGATCGTCCGCCTTCACGGGCGCGCCCTTCAGCGCCGCGCTGCCCTGCACAATGGCCGCCTTGCCCTCGATCTGGATCTGCGCGCCCATGCGGGTGAGCTGGTCCACATAGCGGAAGCGGTTATCCCACACCGAGTCGGTCACAATGCTGATGCCCTCGCAAAGGCTGAGCAGCACCGTGAACTGCGGCTGCATATCGGTCGGGAAGCCGGGATGCGGCATGGTCTTGATATTGCACCCGTGCAGTCTGCCCCCGGCGGAGACGCGGATGGAATCGTCGAACTCCTCCACGGTCGCGCCGCACTCCCTGAGCTTGGCGGAGATGGGGTCCAGATGCTTCGGGATCACGTTTTTGATCAGCAGATCGCCGCAGGTGGCGGCAGCCGCGACCATATAGGTACCGGCCTCGATCTGGTCCGGGATGATGGAATAGTTGCAGCCGTGCAGCTCGCCCACGCCCTCGATCTTGATGACCTCGGTGCCCGCGCCCTTGATCCTTGCGCCCATCAGGTTCAGGAAGTTCGCCAGGTCCACGATGTGCGGCTCCCTTGCGGCGTTCTCGATGATGGTGATGCCCCTGGCCTTCACGGCAGCGAGCATGACGTTGATTGTTGCGCCGACGCTGACCTTATCGAAATAAATGGACGCGCCGAGCAGCTTGTTGGCCTTGGCAACGATCATGCCCCCGTCGGTGCTGATCATGGCGCCGAGGGCGGAAAAGCCCTTCAGGTGCAGGTCGATGGGGCGCACGCCGCCGAAATTGCAGCCGCCGGGCATGGCGACCTTGGCGGAATTATACATGCCGAGCATGGCGCCGAGCAGATAATACGACGCACGCAGGTTTTTGGTCAGCTCGTAGTCCACGGTGCCGGGCTGCACGTGACGCGTATCGATTTTTACGGTGGAGCGGTTGGCGTAGGAGATCTGCGCGCCCATGGACTCTAAAATCTGGAGCATGGAGTTGATATCCCGGATATCGGGAACGTTTTCGATCAAGAATACGTCTTTTGCCAGCAAAGTCGCGGGAAGGATCGCCACCGCGGCGTTTTTCGCGCCGCTGATATCGATCTCGCCGATCAAAGGCCGATTGCCTTTAATTACAAACTTTTCCACATTGGCACTTCCAATCTGATTATTTTCCTGTGTTTTATAAAAAAGAGAAGAAATCAAGTAATAGGAGTATTTCCGGGTACGGCCGTTACATACTCATAAGCTTATATACTATAGCACAATCCGCAGATAAAATAAAGAGGAAATCCAAAAAAAAATTACAAAATTGAAATTTTTTCACTTTTTTGTCGAAATCGCCAAAATTGCCGGGCGGAAAATGTCGGTTCTCTCACCAACTTTTTCGCGCGTGTTTGTGAATTTGCATAAAATATTTTAATTTTGTTTATTTTTTTTGTCTTCCCCCCTTGCGGGAATCGATATATCGTGTAAAATAGGAAGTAAGAGAATAACCAAAAAAGGAGTGTTGGTATGAACAAGCTGCGCAAGATCCTGTTATCCCTGCTGCTCTCGCTTTTGCTGACGGTCTCCCTCTTGACCCCGGCGTTTGCCGCGGGACCCGCCGTCTCTCTCACCCCGGTCGATCCGGCGTCGCTGTCCGTCGCCCGCCTCGGGCAGGAGTCGCTTTCGGACGCCCCCGTTCCCGCACGCGACCCGAACGAGCGGGTGCGCGTTTCCGTCTTTCTCACCGCGCCCGCCGCGCGCGACAGGGGCTTTGCCCTTGACGGCGTCGGCGTGAACGCCGCGGCGCTCACCTACCGGCAGTCCCTGCAGAAGACGCAGGCGGACCTTACCTCCAGAATCGCCGCCGTCACCGGTCACACGCCGGACGTGCGCTGGAACCTGACGCTGCTCGTCAACGCCGTGTCCATGGTCGTGCCCTACGGCGATCTGGACGCGATCCGCTCCCTGCCGGGCGTGAAAAGCGTGGAGCTGGAAACGCAGTACCGCCCGGACGAAACCGAACCCGCCGCGCCCGATATGACCGACGCGCGCGATATGGTGGGCGCGAACGGCCCGCACGCCTCCGCCTACACCGGCGCCGGGGCGAAGCTCGCCGTGATCGATACCGGCCTCGATATCGAGCATCAGTCCTTTGACGAAGCCGCCTTCCTGCACGCGATCGACGAGGATCTCGCGAACGGGACCCCCGTGGAGCTGCTCACCGAACGGCAGGTGGAGCTGCTGAAGGCCGGTCTGAACGCGAAAAACGGCGTGTATCTGAGCGCCAAGATCCCCTTTGCCTATAACTATGTGGACAACAATACCGACGTGACCCACACCGCCCCCGGCGACTATGAGGGCGAGCACGGCTCCCACGTGGCGGGCATCGCCGCCGCGAACCGCTATCTGCCGAAGGACGGCGGCTTCGTCTCCGCAGCCGATACCGTGGGCGTGGTCGGGCAGGCGCCCGACGCGCAGGTCTTCGTGATGAAGGTCTTCGGCGTGGGCGGCGGCGCTTACGATGCGGACTACTTCGCCGCGGTGGAGGACGCCGTGGCGCTCGGCGCCGCGTCCGCGAACCTGTCGCTCGGCTCCGGCGTTGCGGGCTTCACGGTCTCCACGTCCTATCAGAAGGTTCTCGACTCGCTGGAGGGGACGGATTTCGTCCTGTCCTGCTCCATGGGCAACAATACGTCGTGGGACTATGATAAGCAGCTCTATGCCGACGACGTGAACCTGATGACCGGCGGCTCGCCCGGCTCCTTCAACAACAGCTTTACGGTCGCTTCCGTCTACGACAGCGGCCTCACGGGGGCGGTCTCGCCCCTGCCGGGCACCGTGACCTATCCCATGTCCGGCTTCTCCGCGTGGGGCGTGCCCGGCGCCCTGGTCCTGAAGCCTGAGATCACCGCCCCCGGCGGCAGCGTCAAGTCCCTGAACGGCTACCACCGCACCGTGCTGTCCGCCTTCGCGGGCGGGCACGAGGCCTATGAATATATGAGCGGCACCTCCATGGCCGCGCCGCAGATCACCGGCCTTGTTGCCGCGCTGGCGGGGCATTACGAAGCCGCCGACGTGCGTGAAAAAACGGGCATGACCCTGCGGCAGTACGCGCAGGGCGCGCTGATGAGCACCGCCGTGCCGATCGTGGAGGCGGATTCCGGCTATTACTACTCCCTGCTCAAGCAGGGCGCGGGGCTTGCGGATCTGGACGCCGCCGTGTCCGCCGCCGCCGTGATCCGCATGGACGGCGAAGCCTCCCGCTCCGCTGCCGACGGCAAGGTCAAGGCGGAGCTCGGCGACGACCCGGACCGCACCGGCACGTATACCTACGCCTTCTCGGTGCAGAACCTCTCCGATACCGCGATCGAATACACCGTGCGCACGGACGTGTTTACGCAGGCGCTCTCCGCCGACAAAACGCGCATGGAGCATACCGTGACGCCGCTTTCTGCCACCGTGACCGCCGTGTGGGAGGGCGAAGAAGCCCCGGCGCTTGCCGCCGACGTGAACCGGGACGGCATGACCGACCTGTCCGACGTGGAGGCGATTCTGTCCCACGCCGCCGGGCTGCCCGGCGATTATGACCTCGCCGCCGCGGACCGTGACGGCGACGGCAGCGTCACCACGCGCGACGCGTATCTGCTCGAAGCGGCTCTGACCGAAGCGCTGGCGGAATCCGCGACGGGGACCGTCCCCGCCGGGGAGACCCGGCGCGTGACCGTCTCCATCCGCCTGACGGACGCCGAGCGCGAAACGCTGAACGCCGAACGCGCGGGCGGCGCGTACTTTGAGGCCTTCACCTTTATCGAAAGCGACGCGGACGTGACCTATTCCATCCCCGTGCTCGGCTTCTACGGCTCGTGGACGGACGCGTCCATGTTCGACGCGGTCCGCTATACCGACGCGATCTACGGCAGCGAAAAGACCTCCTATTTCGGCGCGACCGAGACCAACGGCTGGCGCGTCACGCCCGCCGGGGGCAAAACGCAGTGGTTCACCGGCAACCCGTATGAAGCGGAGGCTTCTTTCCCGGCGGAAAAGCTTGCCCTGCGCACGGATACCGCGCTGGCAGGCGCGCGCTTCAACCTGATCCGCGCGGCCTCCGGCGGCGCGATCGCCCTGCTGGATGAATCCGGCAAGGTCGTTTATACCGCGACGCCCGGCGCGGACCTGAACGCCGCGTTCTATAACACGCAGTCGCGCACCCCCGGCTGGGTGAACACCGCCGTCTCCATGGCGAATCTGGACCGCACGCCCGCCTCCTTCGGGCTGTCCGCCGGGCAGCGCTTCACCTTCGGCTACTACGCCTTCCCGGAATATTACGCCTTCCGTCTGAACGGCACGAACCGCGACGGCTCCTATACCAAGGCGACCTTCACGCGGCTGCTCGAAAGCGGGTGTTACGGCAAGGGCGCTTCGATCGGCTACACCGTCATGCTGGACGATACCGCGCCCACCCTCGGCGAACCGACCGTGAACGCGGACGGCACCGTCACCCTGCGCTTTACGGATAACGCCTACGTCGCCGTGCTGCGTCTGCTCACGGTGGACGGCAAGACTGCGCTCCTCTCCGTCGTGCCCGAAAACGAGCCGGGCGAGGAGGCGACCTTCACCTTCGATCCCGCCGCCTACGGGCTCACCAACGCCGTCACGGTCTTCGTCGGCGACTACGCGGGCAACGAGACCGCGGCGCTGGTGCGCTTCGCCCCCGGCGAGGTGGTCGCCGAAACCGCCGTCTTCGCCCTCACGAATGAACTCGTTCCCGGCGCGCGCTACGTGATCGCGCCCGTGAATGCCGCCGGGTCCACCCACGCGCTGGCGCTGGGCTACCGCACCGCCGGGCGCGCCTCCGTCAACGTTTACGCCGCCGACGCGCCGTACATCCTCGCGTCCGGGGTGCCCGAGACCGCCGTCTGGACCCTTGACGACGATCTGACCCTGCAAAACGGCGGGCAGTACCTGTCCGTCAACGCGGCGGACGGCAGCATCCGCTTCGTCTCGTCGCCCGAAAACGCGCTCGTCTGGACCTACGAAAACGGCGCTCTTTCCGGAAAAACCGCTGCTGCGTCATATTTCCTGCGTTATGAAAACAACGCCTATTCGCTCGGCGCCGACCCCGCTGCGATCTATCTGTACCGCGAGGCTGTGCATAGCGAGGTCGTCGCTCCTGCTTCTGTCGCAGCCCCCGCGCGTGTGACCGCCCTTGCCGCTGACGACGGCGAACCTGCCGCGCCCGCGCCCGCCCCCGCTGCCGAGACCCTCACGCTGGAGATCCCGGCAGGGCAGACCACCGAGAACGCGCTGCTGGACGTTTCCTTCGATCCCGCCGCCGTGTCCTTCGTCTCCGCCGCGCCGCAGGGCCGCGCCGTAATCAACGCCGAACCCGGGCGCGTGCGCGTCGCCCTGACCGCCCTGCCCGCCGTCCCGGCAGGGGAGACCCTCGTGACCCTCACCTTCACCGGCGGCTGTCTGGATGAACACGCCGCGCTGCTGACCGCCGAGCTGAACGCCTCCCTCGGCATGACCGGGACCGAGGACCTCACGATCCCCGGCGCGGGGCATGACTGGGGCCAGCCCTCCTGGACCTGGACCGGCGACGATGCCTCCGGCTACACCGCCGCCGTCGCCGCCTTTACCTGCCGCAGGGATCCCGCCCACACTGCCGAGGCGACCGCCGCCGTGACCGTGACCGAGACCCCCGCCACCTCCGCGTCCGAAGGCGAGACCCGCTATACCGCGACCGCGACGGGACCGGACGGCAGGACCTACACGGACGAAAAGCGCGTCGCGATCCCGCGCCTTGCCCCCGATTGGGCGCTGGTCGGATTTACGTGGACGGATGCTCGCACCGCCTCTGCCGCCTTCGTCGATCACAATAACAATGACGCCGAGACCGTGCTGCCCGCCACCGTGACCGCCGTCACCACGCCCGCCACCTCTGTCGCTCCCGGGCAGGTCGTCTACACAGCGACCGTCACGGGACCGGACGGCGCGACCTACACGGACGAGCAGACCGAGGTCTTGCCGCAGCTCGACCCCGCATGGGAGATGACCGGCTTTGTCTGGACCGAGACCGGCGCCGAGGCCGTGTTCGTCGATCACCATAACAATGACGCCGAGACCCGCGTCCCCGCTGCCGTGACCGCCGAGGAGACCGCCGCGACCTGCGAGGCGGACGGACTCAGAACCGAGACCGCGACCGCGACGGGACCGGACGGCGAGACCTATACCGACGCGCGCGTCACCGTGCTGCCCGCCACCGGCCATGCTTATGAAGCCGAATGGAGCTGGAGCGCGGACAATGCCGCCGCCTCGGTCACGCTCACCTGCGCCCACGACGCGTCGCACACCCTGACCTTGACCGCCGCCGTGACGCGCACGGAGACCGCCCCCACCTGTACCGAAGCGGGGCAGCTCCTGTTCACCGCCGTTTCGACCGGACCGGACGGCGAGACCTATCGGGATGAAAAGTCCCTGCCGGTCGCGGCCCTCGGGCATGACCGGGACGAAAACGGCGTCTGCCGCCGCTGCGGCGACGGGAAGACCCCGTCCGACAATCCCGACGAGCCCGGCGCGAATCCCTCCGGCGGCGCGGTCTGCAAATACTGCGGCGAGGTCCACGAAAGGACCCTCTCCGGAAGCTGGACCCGCCTCGTCCATTCCATCCTGCTCATCGTCCGCTTCCTCACCAACCTGTTCGGCGGCAACTGAGCCACGTGCAACACAAAAGCGCCCCTCGCCGGGGCGCTTTTTTTGACGTTTGGTATTGCGCGTCGGATGTTGGCGGCTGCTGCAGGCAAGCTGAGGGGGAACGGGGCAAAGCTCCGTTCCGCAGGCTGTATCCCACGGGTTACGCGGTCGTGCCGCGCGCGGTTTTTTGCTTCAGGAATTGCAGATACGCCTGATTGAACGCCGACAGTCTGCGCTTGCTGAGCGTAACGCGTTCGCCGTTGCTGATGATCAGCGTGTTCCCCTGCTTTTCCGAAATGTGCCGCAGGTTGACGAGAAAGGACCGCGACGTTCTGAAAAAACAGTCGTCCGGAAGCTCCTTTTCAAAATCCCGGATGTATTTCTGCGTCTCCACCGTGCGGGAAGCAAGACGGACAAGCACGCGACTGTCCGCGTATTCGATATAGAGGATCCGGGAGGCTTTCACAAAATCCGGGAAACGGGTTGTCCCGGTCAGCTCGATCACGGGGTCCAGGCTGCGCCGACGCAGGAAATAATTCAACGCCTCCAGCAGCTTGTCGTCTTTTACGGGTTTGAGCAGATATCGCAGCGCGTCTGTTTCATAACCGTTCGCGGCGTATTCCAGATGTGCGGTTGTAAAAATAATCTCGGCATCCGGATGCGTTTCCCGCAGTGATTTTGCGAGCTCCACCCCGTTGCCGTCCGGCAAAAGACAGTCAATGATATAAAGATCATAGGGCTGTTTGCTTTGCAGACAGGCGCTGCAGGACGAAAACAGGTCGCACGCCGACACAACGGCGCGGCCTGCCAGCAGGGCAAGCATTTGGTCTTTCAGGGCGGCGGCCTGATCGGGATTGTCTTCAACGATTGCAAAACGCATTTTCTTCACCGGATTCTGAAATAGGATGCTATCAGTATATCGAATCCGCCCCGGATTTGCAAGCTTTGTCTTTCGGAATTTGTCTGAATGAGCGCCGAAATCGATGTGAACGGCACCTTTGTTTCGGCGAAAAAGGGAGAATGCCCGTCAAGCGTCAGGTTTCGTTCACACGGTTTTCAAAGGGCGTTCACCCGGCGGCGGCTTGATTTTTCCGTGCGTTTATGATAAGTAAAAAATAAGAAGGAAAGTCTGTTTCCTTTCTGAATCCAAAGATACGCAGGAGGTAACGTATGACAAGAGGACGACAAAACGAACATCCTCGGTCCGTCAGGCGTTATGCCGCAAAAGTGTTTGCGGTGTGTCTGGCGGCGCTGATGCTTTGGACCTGCCTTCCCTCGCAGGTCGCCGAGCTGATCGCCGACGCGTTCGGTCCCTACAAAACCGAAACCGACGTTTACAGCGAAGTGAACACGGTCGAGACCGTGACGAAGTATCAGTATCGGACGAAATCCGTCACAACGGATCTCAGCCCTCAACTGGAGGGCTGGACGCTGTATGAGACGGAGATCACCGGCTGGTCGGACTGGTCGGAGTGGCAGCGCGCCGCGGTGACGGCTACCGACTACCGGAAGGTCGAGACAAAGTATATCCAGCCCACCTACAAAACGGTGTACCAGTATTTCCATTATTGCAATTCCGCCGGTACGTACTGGGGCAACTGTGTGTATGAGTCTGCGACCATCTACCACACCACAACGTTCGACAACAAGCTGACGAATTACAAAGAGAATACCTATGGCTCCGGCGGCTATTATCTCTCCGATAAGGGCTGCCCGAACGGCTGTACGAAATGGTACGTCGGCACGGATTACACCGGTGCGAACCCGACCAAGACGGTCGAGGCGACGCCCGGTTACACGATGTACCGCTATATGGACGCCGATCTGCTCTATCATTTCTATCAGTGGTCCCCCTGGTCCGCATGGGACCGCACGCCGGTGGAGCCGAGCGACACGGTCGAGGTCCTTTCCCGGGTCGTGAATATCGACGAATACGGCGTGGAGTACAGCGAGGACTATTCCAAAATCTATAAGGTCCCGACCGCGCTTCGGTGCCGCGAATTCAGGATTCCGGAAAGCGTGACGGAGATCTGTGAATCCGCGTTTGAAAACTGCGCCGGGATCGAACGCGTCGTGCTGCACGACGGGCTTGTGAAGATCGGCGCAAACAGCTTCCGGAACTGCGATGGGCTCGAGGAGATCACCTTCCCCGAATCTGTGGCATGGATCGGCGACGGCGCGTTTTCGGGCTGCGACAATCTGGGCGGCGTGTATTTCCGTCATAAAAAGCCGATCACGGTGGGGGCGGCGCCGTTTGCCGATACCGCGCTTGACTGTATTTTCGTGTATTTTCTTCAGTTCAAGGACGACTGGCTTGCTTATCAGGCTTCCTGGGCAGGCTTTCCGCTGGAGGGCTACGATCCGCCCGGACAGCTTTACAGCAACGTGGATGAAAACGACACGGACGAGCTCGGTTTTGTGTATGCGTACGACGCGGCTGCCTTCACGGCATCTGTCGTCGGCTATCGCGGCGGCTCGACCGCAATCATGCCCCGACGGATCGTGAAGGACAGCGTCTCCTATAACGTCACGGCTTTTACTGCCGATGCGTTTTCCGGCAATACGACTCTGAAGTCCCTTACGCTGACGAAGGCGATCGGCGCCATTCCCGCAAACGCCTGCAAGGGCTGCACGGCGCTGCAGGAGATCCGTCTGGAGGGCACGCTGAAGCAGCTCGGCAGCGGCGCGTTCATGAACTGCACGTCGCTCAAGTCCTTCGATCATCTCAGCAAACTGACCGAGATCCCCGCGAACGCGTTTAATGGCTGCACGTCGCTCGGCGGCGTGTCCCTGCCCGGAACGCTTGTGACCATCGGCGATTCGGCGTTTGAAAACTGCCGTTCCTTCGTCGGGGTCACGATCCCCGCGTCCGTCAAAACGATCGGCGTGAACGCCTTCAAGGGCTGCACCGGCATTCAAACGGCTGTTTTCAACGGTACACCGAACCGGATCGGCAACACCGCCTTCGCGCAGTGCTCCAATCTTTCCTGCGCCGACTTCAAGGCGGATCCGCCGGCAGGCATCGGGTCCTCCGTTTTCCCGGGGGGGCGATCATTTCTTCATTCAGTACCGGTCCAACAACGCGCAGTGGAACAGACAGGTCAGCAATGAAAAATGGAACGGCTTCTTTGCCTATTCCGTCAACCTGATCGCACGGGCGGGGAGCGGTCTGGTCCGTCCCTGGATCATTAAGGTCACAAATACTTACGGCGACGCGCTGAAGGGCGCTGCGGTCACGGTCAACGGCTCCCGTAAAACCACGGACAGCTACGGCACCGCCGTGTTCCAGATGCCGACCGGCAGCACGGCAAGCGTCACCGTCCAAGCCGGGAATTACGCAACCGTCAGCTACGGCGCCTATCGGCTGAATAAAAAAGAATCCACCGCCGTGTTCAGCCTCGGGGCTGTCCATTCGATCAGCTCGGTCAAGTTCAACGGGACGAACGTGCTGAACGGCTATTCGAGTCTCAACCGTGCGTATTCCGGCTCCAGCGATTTCGAGGTAAACGTCTCTTCGCCCTTCCGGATCAAATCCCTGGAGCTGCTGAGCGGCAATACCGTGATTGCGAAAAAGACCAACGTCAACGCGGGCACGCATATCTTCACGGTCTATCACAAGTCGTTTAAGAAGGATGCGCCCGTTGTCGTACGTATGCAGACGCGCGACGGCAAAACGCTGCAGAAAACGCTGAAGATCGGCGTGTTCGACCCCGTGATGCTTGATCTGGATATCGGCTTTAAGAAAAGCAAGGACGAACCAAACAATGACAAACAAAGCGATCCTCAGATTGATCTCTCCGCTACCGGCGAGGATATCCTCAGCGGCATCAAGCTGACGATTCCTCTTCAAAAATGGACGAAGCTCAGCGGTATGAGTTTCAGCTATAAAAACAATCCGGATACCTTCGAGCTTGGGATCAATACCCCCCAGCCGAAATGGGATAAGGACCTCATCAAAGAGGTAAAAAACAAATACGGCAGAGTAGAGCGCGGTCTCAGCGTCTCAGGCGGGTTGGTCGCCAGCCTGGAGGTCGCGTATAACGCCGAACGAAAGACCTTCTATTTCCCGAAGAGCTCGGCGTATCTGTTCGTGAAGGTCAGCGTGGAGCATTCCGTTGACGTCTGGCTTTACATTTTGCCCTTGACGATGGATATCGGACTTTCCGGCGAGCTGCTGCTGCGCTTTTCCAATCCCGCGACTTTCGACGGACAGAAATTCCGGCTCTCATGCAACTTTGACACAACCCTGAAAGTGAAGGGGGAGGCGTCCCTCGGCATTGGGAATAAATGGGCTTCTGCCGGTGTGTACGGCGGATTTACCCTCGAGTGGAAGATCCCGAGCAAGCTTTACGGCAGCGGCAGCGTCGGCGGTTACGGAAGGGCCGGTTGTTGGGAATACAGAAAGGAATTCGCCAATTGGAAAAAGACGCAGTTACTGCCGCGTAAGCGCAGCGCCTCAAGGACAAGCGATTCCTTCCGGCGGGAAGATCTTTATGATATCAGCGCATATGCGCCGATCGAGCGGGACTATCTCGCGGTGCGTTCCGCCTGGCTCGGCAGCCCCGCCGCTCCTGCCGCTGTGAACGCCGCGCCGGCTTCTGTGAATGCCGTGCCGGCAACACAGGCAAGCGTGCTGCAGACGAACGCGTATAGCTATCTGGAGCCGCAGCTCGTGCGCTGCAACGGCGTTACGATGATGGTGTATGCGGACGATATCGCCGGGCGCACCGCCGAGAACCTGCAGGGGCTGGTGTACTCCGTGTATGACGAGAGCGCCGGCACGTGGACCGCGCCCGCGCTGATCGCCGACAGCGGCACAATGGATAACTACTATCGGGCTTTCAGCGACGGCAGCGATATCTACGTCGTTTACACCGCCGCGAACAAGCAGCTTCCTGCCGGGGCGACGCCTGCGCAGTTCGTTTCCGCAATGGACGTTTACGCCGCGAAATATGATCCCGCCTCCAAGTCGTTTATTTCTCTCGGCGCGGTGACGGCGGACGATACCTACGATCTGGTCGCAGATCTTGCCATTGTCAACGGCACGCCCGTCGCCGTTTGGGCGTCGAATGAAAACGGCGAGATCTTTGGCGCGGACGGCAGCAACCGGATCCGGATGTCAAAGCTTGAAAACGGCGTCTGGAGCGAGCCCGTGACCTATGTCCGAGGGGTCAATCTGATCCCGGATCTGGCAGTCGGCGCATGGAACGGCGCGGCTGTTACGGCTGCCGTGATGGACGCGGACGGCGACCCTGTTACCGAAACCGACAGAACGCTGGTCCTCTTCTCCGAAACGGGCGAAAGCCGCGAGGTCGGGGAGCCCGGCATAAAGGGCAACCTGCAATTTACGACCTTCAAGGGCGCAAACGTCCTCATGTGGTATGAAAACGGGCAGATCCGCTATCTGACCGATCCCGAGGGCGAGGCGCAGACGATCGACCTCGGCGAAACGGCAGTCGACTGCAATTTCCGCTGGGTCGACTGCAAAGACGGCCGTTACGCGATCACCTATACTTCCTCGGAGGAAGAAAGCAGCAACGTCTATGCGCTTTATTATGACGGCGCGAGATGGACGCAGCCGATCGCTTTGACCGATTCCGAGCATTACGTCGGCGCTTACGGCGCGGTGTTCGCAAACGGCAAATGGATGCTTGCGTACCGCGAAAACGAGGTCACCTTCGGCGAGGACAGCTATGAAACGACAGCCCGCCTTTGCGTGACGCAGAATCATCCCGCCGCGGCTCTGACCGTGACGAACGTGGAAACGGAAACCGGTTCCGTGCCCGGGGCGCAGCGCGCGCTTACGCTCACCGTGCGCAATAACGGTTTCGCGGACGTCGAAAACGCCGTGATTACCGTTCTGGATCCCAACGGCGGCGTGCTGCTGCAGGAAACCAGAGCCGTTTCGATCGGGGCAGGCGAAAGCAGCGAGCTTGCCGTTCTGCTGACCGCGCCGGATGAAGCGCTCGACGCGGATTATACCGTCACCGTGGCAGCAGAAGACAGCGGCGCGAGTGAAGCGTTCCCGTTCCGGTTCTGGCAGGCGGATCTGCACGTGGAAGCGCAGCAGTTTTCCGTCGGCGCGGATAACAGCCTGATCATCAACGTGACGAACGAGGGGACCCTGCCCTCCGCGCCTGGTATGCTGAAAACCGCGCTCGGCAAACAGGATCCCGAGGCGGAAACCGAAATCTACGCCGAGATCGAGCTTGAAAGCATTGCCCCCGGCGAAACGGCCACCTACACGCTGGAGCTGTCCGATTCTGTCTTTACAGATGAGTCGCTCAACGGTCAGATCACGGCATGGGTAGAGACCGACGGCGAGGACGCGAATGCGGGCAACGACGCCATGACGCTTGCGATCCTCAATTTTGAGGAAACGGAGCTGTTCTATGACGAGGAGCTTGTGTGTGTCGCGCCGGTCCTGACGCCGGACGCAGCCGTAACGGACCTTGCAGCCGTGCAGGACGTCTCGGTGGAGATCCGTGAGAACGCAAACACCTTCAGCCGTGTGCGCGGTCTTTCCGAAAGCGATTACACATACAGCGACAGCGTTCTCACGCTGTCCGCCGCCTACCTGTCCACGCTTTCGCCCGGCTCGCATACGCTTGAATGCGTGTTCAACGAGGGCGAAGAAAACGAAAACGTGCAGCTCCTTTTGCTGACCGTTACGGATACGACTCCCGTTATGCTGCAGGGCGAGATCTCCATCGTCGGCAGCGCCGTGTATGGGGAAACGCTCACGGTCAATACGGACGCGGTCACGACCGAAGACGCGGAATATGAAACGCAGTGGCTGCGCGACGGCGTGTGCGTGGCGCGGACCGAACAGTATACACTGACGGCAGAGGACGTCGGCAGACAGATCTCCGCCGTCCTGCAGGGAATCAATTCCAATACCGGCGCGCTTACGGCGCAGGCCGTTGTGCCTGTGAAGGCGCCCGGCGCAACGGTCCTTGCGCCTGTTGCAAAAACCGTCGGCAGCCGCACCGTTGAGCTTACGGCGTTTGACGGCTACCAGTATAAATGCGCGGACGGCGCATGGAGCGATTCGCCGGTGTTCACGGATCTGATCCCGAACACGGAATACGTTTTCGTGGTGCGCAAGGCCGAAACGCCCTCCCATACGGCGGGCGGGGAAAGCACGCCGCTCACCGTTCGGACCGAAGCGCTTCCGCTGGAGGGGACTGTTACGATCGAGGGCGCGCCCGAACGCGGCAATACGGTCCGCGCGGTGTTTGCGCCGGTCTCCGACGCGCAGGTTATCTTCCGGTGGTATCGCAATGACGAACCGATCGCGGACGCCACGCAGGAAACCTATACCCTGACTCCCGCCGACGTCGGCGCCCAAATCTTTGTGAAGATCACGGCGACCGGCAGCTATGCCGGCGAGCTGATCAGCGAAAAGATCACCGTGGCCTGCATTCACGAATACACCTGGACCGTGACGCAGGAACCCACCTGCACAAAGACAGGTCTGAAGACCGGAGTCTGCGTCTGCGGCGACAGAAAGGAAGAAAGCCTGCCCATTGTGGACCATACGCCTTATACAAGCAGGGAAGCGAAGGCGGCGACCTGTACCGCTGCGGGCAACACCGTAGAGATCCGCTGCCGCGTCTGCAACGCGGTCCTGACCGCTTCCTCGTCCATCGCCCCGACAGGTCACCGTTACGGCGACTGGACGGCGCTGGACGGGACCACCCACCGGCGTGTGTGCGCCAACGATCCTTCGCACGTTGAAACGGCGGCGCATCAGTGGGATCAGGGCGTTGTGGAAAGCTCGCCCACGTGTACGGCGGCAGGCGTCAAACGCTATACCTGCGCGGTTTGCGGCGGCGGAAGGACCGAGAGCATCAAAGCGACCGGCCACCGTTACGGAAGCTGGACCGTCGTGAAAGAACCGACCTGCACGCAAGAGGGCCTGCAGCAGCGTGTGTGCGGAAACGACAGCCGCCACGTTGAGACCCTGAAGATCCAGAAGCTCGCGCATCACGACGGTAACGGCGACGGCGCCTGCGACGCCTGCGGCGCGAAGCTGGGCGGGAAGGAAGAATCCAACTGCGTTTGCGGCAAATACCATACCGGTCCTTTTGCCGGGCTCATCAAGTTCTTCCATCATATTGCGTACTTCTTCAAAAACCTGTTCCGTTAACTTTTTTCCCTTGTATGAAGAGCGGCGGTGAAGCCATTTGGCTTCGCCGCCGCTTGCATAATGGCGCCGCCGTCCGGCTTGCAATGCCGACCGCGGGTCCTGTGTTTTTTCCTTTTTTATCCCTTCACCCGTGTACCCGCCGTGCAAAGCCCGGCTCACGAGATTTCCGCGAACAGCCGTTTTACGGCGGCGGCGAGGGCAACGTGGCGCGGGTCCGTGAGGTCGGGGTCGGCGGCAAGGATGGTCTTCGCGTCCCGCTGCGCGGTATACAGCACGCGGCTGTCGGTCATCAGGTTCGCCAGCCGCAGGTCCGGCAGACCGGACTGCCTTGCCCCGAAAAAGTCGCCGGGGCCGCGCATCTCCAGGTCCTTTTCGGCGATCTGAAAGCCGTCGTTGGTCTCGGTCATGATCGCAAAGCGCTCCTTGGCGGTCTCGCCCTCGGCGTCGCTGATCAGCACGCAATAGGATTTCGCGTCGCCGCGACCCACGCGTCCGCGAAGCTGATGGAGCTGCGACAGCCCGAAGCACTCCGCGTTTTCGATCACGATCACGTTCGCGTTCGGCACGTCGATGCCTACCTCGATCACCACGGTGCAAATGAGAAGCTGCGTGTCCCCGCGCACGAAATCCGCCATGATCGCGTCCTTTTCCTTCGGTTTCATTTTGCCGTGCAGCAGGGCGGTTTTATAGTCTTTGAACACCCCGGCGGAAAGCTCCTTCATATAGGCCTCGGCGGAAAGGCGGCTGGCGGTCTCCAGCTCGTCCTCGTCCGGCTTTTCCTCCGCCAGCGGACACACGATATAGGCCTGCCTGCCCAGATCGAGGTGCTTTTTGAGAAAGGCGTAGATGCGGGGATGGAAGGACGACGGCACCGCGTAGGTATCGATCTCCTGCCGTCCCTTGGGTTTTTCGTCCAGCACCGAGATCGCAAGGTCGCCGTACACGATCAGCGACAGCGTGCGCGGAATGGGGGTGGCGGACATCACCAGCACGTGCGGGGCGCGTCCCTTGGCGGAAAGCGCGCCGCGCTGCCCCACGCCGAAGCGGTGCTGCTCGTCCGTGACCGCCAGCGCCAGATCGTGAAACGTCACGTCCGGCGTGATCACCGCGTGCGTCCCGATCAAAAGGGCGGTCTCGCCGGACGCCAGGGACGCCAGGATCTCGCGCCGCTCCCCGGCCCGCGTGCTGCCGGTCAGCAGCCGCACCGTCACGTCCGTCCCCTCAAAAAAGCGGCAGAACGTGGCGTAATGCTGGGTCGCCAGCACCTCGGTCGGCGCCATCAGCACGCTCTGGTACCCGGATTTCGCCGCGCAGGCGATCAGCGCCGCCGCCACGGCGGTCTTGCCGCTGCCCACGTCCCCTTGCAGCAAACGGCGCATGGGCCGCCCGCCGCCTGCCATATCGCGCAGGCACTCCGCCGCCGCGCGTCTCTGCGCCCCGGTCGGGGAAAAGGGGAGCCTTGCCCAGAACGGCTCCAGCGCCGTATCCGGAATCGCGGGGGCGTTCCCGCCGTGCGTCTTTTGCCCCTCCTTCAGGATTCCGAGCTGCAGCACCAGCAATTCGTCATAGATCAGCCGACGTCTGGCAGCGGCAAGGTCCGCTTCGTCGGTCGGGAAGTGCATCGCCCGCAGCGCGTCGGCAAGGTCCGGCAGATGATAGCCTATTCGCGTCTCCTCGCCCAGCGGATCGCCGACCGCGTCGCCGCATTTTTCCAGCGCGGTCTTCACCACGCTTTCGATCTGTCTGGAGGTGACGCCCTTCACGGCGTGATACACGGGGTGCAGGCAGGCGTTGCCCGCCGCTTTCAGCATTCTGGGGCCCGTCATGCTCAGGTGCCCCTCGCGGTCCGGCTCCACCTTGCCGAAGAACAGGAACTCGGTCTCCTCGTCCAGCAGATCCTTATAGATATAGGCGTTGTTGAAAAACAGCAGCCGCAGGTAGCCTGTGCCGTCGGTCACGGTGGCCTTGGTCAGCAGCGTCCCCCCGGCGGTGCGCGCCTCGCTGGGGCGGTAGGCCACGTTCACCCGCACGCACTGCGTCTGCCCGATCGCAAGGTCCGCGATCGCGGTTGTGCTGCCCCAGTCCTCATAGCGGAAGGGAAAGGCGTAAAGCAGGTCGCGCACCGTCACGATCCCGAGCTTGCCGAGAAGCGCGGCGCGGCGTTCGCCGACGCCCTTTAAGTATTTGACGGACGAATCGAGCAGATCCATACGGGCAGTCTCCCTTCCGGTTTGTTGATGCTCTCAGTATAGCAAATCGCGCGCGAAAAGTAAACCCCGTTTGCCGGACAGCGCGGGATTTTGTCCTTGCTTTTCGCGTCTGCGTATGATACAATAGAGCAAACTATAATAGGGGGACTTTGCGATGTCACAATGGGACGTTGACTATATCGGTCTTTGCAAAAAGATCCTTGCCGACGGCGTGCGGGTGGAGAACCGCACGGGGATCGATACGATCAAGCTGCCGGCGTATACCTTTGATTTCGACCTTGCCGCCGAATACCCGATCCTGACCACGAAGCAGCTCTTCATCCGGCAGGCGGTGCTGGAAATGCTGTGGATCTATCAGGTCCAGTCCAACGACGTGCGCTGGCTGCAGGAACGGAACGTACATATCTGGGACGAGTGGGAGATCGACGAAAACGGCTTCTGGACCGCCGAGCAACTGCTGCCGGACGCGGACGGCAAGCTCGTCCGTCAGCGCGTGACGCGGGAATTCGGCAAGGAGTGGGCGCACACCATCGGCACCGCCTACGGCTGGATCGTCCGTAAATTCGGGCTCACGCAGCAGCTCATCGACAAGCTCAAAAACGCGCGCACGGACCGGCGTATGCTCATGTCCCTGTGGCAGAACGACTATCTGCCCACGGCTGTGCTGCCCTCCTGCGTCTGGTCCAGCGAGTGGGACGTCACAAACGGCCGCCTGTCCGCGTGGGTGCATCAGCGCTCCTGCGACGTGCCGCTGGGCCTGCCCTTCAACGTCACGCAGTACGCCACGCTCCTGTATATGCTGGCGCAGATCACGGGGCTGAAGCCCGGCCACCTTTACTGGTCCATCAAGGACGCGCATATCTACGTCAATCAGGTGGACGGCGTGAAGGAGCAGATCGCCCGCTTCGATGAAAAGGGGCACCTGCCCGCCCCGCAGCTCTGGCTGAATCCCGACGTGACGGACTTTTTCGCCTTCGACAATTCCAAGGACTGCCGCGACGTGAAGCTCATCGGCTACGAGCATATGGGCAAGATCTCGTTCCCGATCGCGCAGTAATTCAGAAAGGAGCCCCTCATGATCCTGTCCCTGATCGCCGCCGTGGGCGAACACGGCGAGCTTGGCAAAAACAACGCGCTGCTGTGGCGGCTGCCGGGCGACCTGCCGTTTTTCAAGCGCGTCACCATGGGCTGCCCCGTGCTTATGGGGCGCAAAACCTTTGAAAGCCTGCCCCGCGCGCTGCCCGGGCGGCTCAATATCGTGATCACGAAAAGCCGGGACTATACCGCTCCCGGGGCTGTGACGGCGGAATCCCCCGTTTCGGCGCTGGACCTCGTTCCGGACGCGCCGGAGGTCTTTGTGATCGGCGGCGGGCAGATCTACCGCGCGTTCCTGCCGCTGGCGGACAGGCTCTACCTGACCGAGGCCGCGGCTGCCGACCCCTCGGCGGATACCTGGTTCCCGGCGTTCGACCCGAACGACTATACCCGCACGGTGCTGGACGAAAACCGGGAGGGCATCCCATACAGACACGTTCTTTATGAACGAAAGAAGGGCGCGGACGCAAACGCCTGAGACCGGTCGTTTACCGCTCCGCACGTTAAGAAAAAAAGAAAGGCGCAGGCGAGAGAGCCTGAATCATTTGTATGTTTCTGAAAAAATTCATCGGCGACAAGGCGTTTTATAAAACCGCGCTGACCGTCGCCCTGCCCATCATGCTGCAGAACCTCATCACGAATCTGGTCAGCATGCTCGATAACATCATGGTGGGGAGCCTCGGCACCGAGCAGATGTCCGGCGTTTCCATCGTGAATCAGATCCTGTTTATTTTCACCCTCGCGGTCTTCGGGGGCCTCAGCGGCATCGGCATATTCACCGCGCAGTATTACGGCAAGAAGGATGAGGACGGCGTACGCTATACCCTGCGCCTCAAGGCGATCCTGGCGGTGCTGATCTTCGCGGTCGGCGCGGCGATCCTTGTGCTGTTTCAGGAGCCGCTGATCAACCTCTTCCTGCACGACGGGGAATATGAGGGCGACCTCACCCTGACCATGGACTATGCGAAGGAGTATCTGTTCGTCATGCTCTTCGGGCTGCTGCCCTTCGCGTTCACGCAGGTGTTTGCGGATACCATGCGTCAGACCGGCGATACCCTCACGCCCATGGTCGTGGGCTTCCTTGCGGTCGGCACGAACTGCCTGTTCAATTTTCTGCTCATCTTCCCGCATCCGCTCGTCGGCTTCCCCGGCTGGGGCGTGACCGGCGCGGCGGTCGCCACGGTCTTTTCGCGCTTTGTGGAATGCGTGATCCTGATTTTGTTCGTCTATACGCACAAGCGGAGATTCCCCTATATCCGCGGCGCGTTCCGCAGTCTTTATATTCCCGGCGAGGCGCTGGGGCAGATGGCGCGCAAGGGCCTGCCGATCCTGTTCAACGAGATCCTGTGGTCCGGCGGCATGACGGCCATGTCCATCGCCTATTCGCTGCACGGGCTGGACGTTGTGGCGGGCTATTCCATCTCGTCCACGATCTCGAACCTGTTCGCCATGGCGTTCCTCACCATGGGCTCCGCCATCGGCATCATCGCGGGCAAGCACCTCGGCGCGGGGGACGGCGACAAGGCCTACGACGCCGCCAGAAAGCTCACCGCCTTCTCCTTTGCCATCAGCGTGGTCGTGGGGCTCATCATGTTCGCCGTGGGCGGCGAGATCACGCGGTTCTATAACACCAGCGAGGCGAGTATCGGGCTCGCGCGGTATTTCATCCGCGTTTCGGCGTGCGCCCTGCCGCTGCAGGCGATCTCCAACGCCTCCTATTTCACGCTGCGCTCCGGCGGCAAGACCGTAATCACCTCGCTGTTCGATTCCGGCTCCGTCTGGCTCATCGCGGTCCCCACAGCCTATCTGCTGTATTACGTCGGGCACCTGAGCATCTATTGGGTCTATCCCATCGTCATGTCGCTCGAGATCATCAAGGACGTGCTCGGCCTCACCCTTGTGCATAAAAAGGTGTGGATCAGAACGCTCGTGTAACAGACGCGCCGCTTTTCCGGGCAAGGTCCGGCGGGTGAACGGGCGTATGGTATTTTGCCGCACACGGCGCGGGATAAAAAATACAGTGATAAGTTCTTTTGTGGTAACAGCGGTAACATGGTTACACCCCGATCCCGCGCGTCCGCTTTTTTCAACAGCCACTATCAGAAAGGAGTCTGATCCCATGATCCTGTATCCCGATTTTACCGAAAACAAAGAAACCTCCACGGTGCTGTATTTCAGCGCGGAGGGGAAGGACGCCCGGGCGCTGCTCGGGGAGCTTCAGGACGTTTACGCCTGTTATTCGTCCGCGGGCGTGGTGAAAAAGGATGGCAAACAATACGTCGCCCTCGAGATCGAGGACGACGCGTAAGGCTTACAGGAAGGTGCGCATGGCGTCCGCCAGCTCCTGCTCGGATTTGATCAGCCGCTCGGCGATGTGCACGGCGGGGGACTTTGAGGTCGGGAAGCGGTTGATATACTGACTCAGCTTTTTCACGCCCATGTCGCAGCCGTCGAACATCAGGTCGGCGATCCTCGCGTCGGTGGGGTCCATAGTCAGCTCGGTCTTGATCTTCAGCTTGCTCATCAGCTCCGCGATCATGTTCGGGTCCTTGCCGCTCCAGCCGTGCTCGTTCAGGGCGCTGTGGATCTCGTTTTGCAGCGCCACGTGCTCCGTGCGGCTTCTTTGCAGCGCCTCGCGCATGGCGGGGTTCTGCACGCGGTCGATCACCTCGTCAATGCTTTCCAGCCCCATCTGCACGCCGGAATCGCACTCCTGCAGAATGCCCTTGGTGTCTTCTCTCGGCATCGGTCGTTCCTCCTTCTTTTTCTATCAGTTTTCCCGCGAAACAGTCAGTTATTCGTTTCATTTCGTTTTTTTGTGGAGGTCCGTGTATGAAATCGCCGCGCAACAAAACCATCGATCTGCCGCCGGAGCAGTGCGGGGACTACCTTGCCGCCTGTCTGCGCCCCACGCAGGCGCTGTCTGTCCCGGCGGCGACGGATCAGACCATCTGCGGGGATTTCTTCGCCGTCGCGCCGCTGCTGCCAGACGCCGCCTTCCGCCTTGTGATCGCGGACCCGCCCTATAACCTGACCAAGGTATACGCCGGGGAGACCTTTTACAAAACGGACGCCGCCGCCTATGCGGATTTCACGCGCCGCTGGCTTGCCGAGGTGCGCCGCCTGCTCACGCCGGACGGCAGCCTTTACGTCTGCGCCGACTGGCAGACCGGGGTGATTTTAGCGCCCCTGCTGTCGGACTTCTTCACCGTGCGCAGCCGCATCACGTGGCAGCGCGAAAAGGGCAGGGGAGCCGCCAAAAACTGGAAGAACTGCCTCGAGGACGTGTGGTTCTGCACGGTCTCGGACGACTATTATTTCGACCTCAACGCGGTCAAAATGCGCCGCGCGGTCAAAGCGCCCTACCGCGAAAACGGCGAACCGAAGGACTGGACCCAGACCGAAGCGGGCAAGACCCGCCTGACCTGCCCCTCCAACTTCTGGGACGATCTCACCATCCCGTTCTGGAGCATGCCCGAAAACACCGCCCACCCCACGCAAAAGCCCGAAAAGCTGTTCGCAAAGCTCGTGCTCGCGTCCTCCGCGCCCGGGGACCTGATCCTCGATCCGTTCGCGGGGTCGGGCACGACCGCCGTCGTCGCCAAAAAGCTGGGGCGGCGCTTCACTACCGTCGAAAAAAGCGAGCTCTACTGCGCGTGGACCCGCCTGCGCCTCGAAAACGCGGAAAAGGACCCCCGCATTCAGGGCTATGAAAACGGGGAATTCCTGAAGAAATAAAACGGAAACGCCCGGCAAGTCGGTCTGACTTGCCGGGCGTAATCATTTGGTCCGATCAATAATCGATCGCGTAGGCGTTCCCGGTGCGCTTTTCGGCGCTCGCGCGTTCGGCGAGGGTGAGGGGATAGACGAAGGACGCGCCGTTGCGGCTGATCTTCAGCGAGACGCTGTCGCCGATTTTTTTGCTGCTCAGCACGGCGGACAGGGCGTTCACGGTCGGCACCGCGGCGGAATCCGCCTGCACGATCACGTCGCCCACCTGGATCCCTGCCTCGTCCGCGGGGGAGCCCGCCTCCACGAACACCACGTAGCAGCCTGCGGGCAGACCCTGCTCGCCGGCCATACCCGCGGTCACGCTTTGGGCGGAAAGCCCGAGGCTCGGCTTCGCGGCCACGCCGCCGGTCTCGATGATCTCGTTCACGGAGCTCAGCACGCCGTCCACCGGGATGCAGAACCCCAGCCCCTCGATGGAGGAGGCGGCGTATTTCGCGGTGGCAATGCCCACCAGCGCGCCCTTTTCGTCGAACACGGGCCCGCCGGAGTTGCCCTCGTTGATCGCGGCGTTGGTCTGGAAGGTGTTGATGAGCTGCTCGTCCGCGCCCAGGATCACGCGGTTCTTGTAGCTGACGATGCCGTCGGTGAAGGTATAGGCGAGGTCGGACAGGGGATTGCCCACCACGTAGATCTTATCCCCGACCGAAAGGGAAGCGGCGGAGCCGAGCGTCACGGCGGGCAGCGCGGCGTCGATGCGCAGCACCGCCACGTCGCAGGTGGGGTCGGTCCCGAGGAGCTGCGCCTCCACGCCGACGCCGTTATAGGTCGTCACGCGGATGGTGTGCGCGTCCTTGACCACGTGGTAATTCGTCACGATATAGCCGCCCTGACGCACGGCGAAGCCGCTGCCGGTCGCCACGGCCTCGCGGCTGCTCTTTTTGCCCAAAAAGCCGGTCGTTTCCTCCGTGCGCGTGGCGCGGATGCCCACGGTGGAGGGCACCGCCATGGCGTAGATCTGCCCGGGCGTGGGCAGATCCCCGGCGGGGGGGTCGGCGTCGTTCCCGGTCCCGTCTTCATCCTGCGTCTGCGGGGCGTCGGTTTGGTCCTGCGGCGCGGCGGTCTCCGGCGGCAGCACGTTCACCACCCCCGGCGCGATCACAGCGGGCGTTTCGTCCTTTTTCGCGGCGTCCCCCGGAAAGAACCAAAGCACCAGCGCCGCCCCGAGCAGTCCGCCCGCAAGCCCCAGCAAAAAGGTGAGCAGCAGCGAAAGGGCGCTTTTGCCGTCCTTCGGGCGTTTCTTTTTCGGTTTTTTCTCCGGCTTTTTCTCCTCGCCGTCCGCGTCGGCGGTCAGGATCGTATCGTCGTTCACGGCTTGTCCTCCCGTCGTCACAGCAGCTCATACATGGAGGGCGCGTTCTCCTTGGTCGCGTACTCCTTCACGTCCGTCACGCGGGCGCGGATCCGGTTCGCGCCCATCTGGATCAGGATCTCGTCCCCGACCTTGATCTCATAGCTGGCGCGGGCGATTTTGCCGTTGACCTCCACGTGCTTGGCATCGCACAGTTCGTTTGCCACGGTCCTGCGCTTGACAAGGCGCGAGACCTTCAGAAATTTATCGAGCCGCATAGGGGTTCTCCTTTTTTTACGAAAATTATACGCTTTCATTTTATAACATGTTGCAAAAAATTGCAAGGTCTGTTATACTATATTAAATATAATATTTTTCTCTTTAAGGAATCCTAAACGCATGAAACTGAAAACCTTTTATGAAAATCTGCGGGATAAGATCGTTTCGGTCGGCGTGTTCAAAAAGCTTTACGCCGTTCCCGCGATCCATAAGCTCCTGGAATATGAAGTCGTGTCCTATCTGTTCTTCGGCGTGCTGACCACGCTGGTGAATTTTGTCGCGTGCTGGGTCATGAACCGCCTGCCGTCCCTCTGGCAGACGGACGTGAAGTATGACGAATACGTGCTGTTCTCCGTCGGCAAGCTGCCGATCCTGTGGACGTACCTGACAAACACCGTGGGCTGGGTCGCCGCCGTTATTTTCGCGTTCATCACGAACAAGCTCTTTGTGTTTGAATCGAAGGAAAAGTCCGCCGGGGGCCTTGCGCGTGAGATCTCCTCGTTCGTGGGCGCAAGAGTGCTGTCCCTTCTGCTGTTCGAGCTGCTGCTCTTCGCGGGGCTGCAGAAGCTCATGGGCGGCTATTGGCTCCCGAAGATCCTCTCCGCCGTGGTGAACGTCATTTTCAACTATTTCGCCTCCAAGCTTGTGATCTTCCGGAAGAAGGGAGCCTGACCATGCTGAAGTTTGCGGTCTGCGACGATGAAAAGGAGGTCCGGGAGTATCTCTCGTCCCGGATCTACGATCTGCTGGCGGACGCGGATCTGGACGGGCGCGTCGCCCTGTTCCCGGACGGGGAGAGCCTTTGCGCCCTTTACGAAAGCGGCAAGGCGGATTTCGACCTGCTGTTTCTGGATATCACCATGCCGGGCGCGGACGGGCTGACCGTCGCCAAGCGCATCCGGGAGGTGGATAAAAGCGTGATGCTGGTGTTCGTCACCGCCTCCGCCGAGTTCGTGTTTTCGGGCTACGAGGTCCGCGCCTTCCGCTATCTGCTCAAGCCCGACCTCATGAACGGCTTCCCCGGCGTGTTCCGCGACTGCCTGAAGGAGCTCACGAAGGCGGACGAGGTGCGCTTTTCGTTCCAGGCGGGGTCGAAGACCGTGTGGGTCCCGATCCGCGATATCCTGTTTTTTGAAAGCGACAAGCGCAAGATCCTGATCCACTGCGCGGGCGAACGGGAATACAGCTTCTACGGCAAGCTGGACGCGGTGGAGGAGACGCTGAAAAAGCACGATTTCGTGCGCTGCCACCAGTCCTTTCTCATCAACGCCCTGAAAATCGTCTCCCTCGGGCAGAACGAAGTCACGCTCACGGACGGCAGCGCCGTCCCGGTCAGCAAGCACCGCGCCAAGGAGACGAACGAGGCCTTCCTCTGGGCGCTCAGGTGACCGCCATGCTGGATTTCATCGCCTCCGAATATCAGAATATCCTGTTTCACACCGCCCGCATCTTCTCCTCGGTGTTCGAGATCGTGCTGGCGTATATCCTGGCAGGCAGCTTTTATGCCTACCGCTTCAAGCAGAAAAAGCTGGACGTGCTGCCCTTTGTGGGGCTTGCGGTCGTCATGATCCTGCTGCAGGAGCGCGGTCTCCTGTCCGGCGCGCCGAAGTACGCGGTGGAAAGCGCGGCGCTGATCGGCATATTGTTCCTGTTTTACGAGGGCAGCGTCAAGCGCAAGGTGCTGGGCGGCATGATCTTCGTCGTGCTGCTTTCCGCCTCCGTCATTGCCTCGCGGCTCATCCTCTCCGTCCTGTCGGGGCCGCTGCATTTCGTCGGCGGCGAGGACAGCTATATGGTCCTCGCGTCCTCCGGCGTGTCCACCCTCATTATGATCGCGGTCGCGGCGCTGGTGGGCATCCTCAGCCGGCACTACCGCTCGTCGGACGCGCCCCTGCTGCTCTGGGTCACGCTGCTGCTGGTGCCCGCCATCACGCTGATCACCTTTTCGGTCTATCAGTTCTACGTCGAAAATTACCCCGAAAACCAGCGCATCCTCACCTATATCTACGTGTCGGGCGTGGGCATGGTGTTCATCAACGTGCTCGTCTTCGTGCTGTTCGGGCGGCTGCAGAAGCAGTTGGAGCTGCGCCGCGAGCGGGATATGCTCTCCTCCCAGCTTTCCCTGCAAACGGAATCCATCACACGGCTTGAGACGCTCTATAACCGCACGCGCGCCTTCCGGCACGATATCAAGAACCACATCCTGCTCATGAACGTGCTGGCGGAAAAAGGGGACTACGAGGCGCTGAAAAAGTACCTGCGGGATATGTCCGGCGTGATCGACGAGTCGGACTACGTGCGCATCTCCGGGATTTCCGCCGTGGACGCGATCCTCAACGAAAAAATGTACGAAGCGCAGGCGAAGGATATCACCACCAGCTTCGACGTGATCAATCTGGATAAAAACAACATCGAGCCGCTGGATCTGTGCGTGATCCTCTCCAACGCCCTCGATAACGCGATCGAGGCGAACCTGAAGATCGAGGAGAAGGAATCGCGCTATATCCGCCTCAAGGTCCACGGCAACGAGACCTTCAGCGTGATCTCGGTCTCGAACCCCGTGAAGGACGCGCCGAAAAAGAACGCGGCGGGGCTGTTCAACACCACGAAGACGACGGACGCGGAATCCCACGGCTTCGGGCTCAAATCCATTGAATCCGCCGCCGCCAAATATCGCGGCGAGCTGCTGGCGAAGGCCGAGGACGGCGTGTTTACGCTGGTCGTGCGCCTGACCGCGTAAGACCGGGCGCTGCCCGGCGGGAAACGGGCGCGCGGGCACGCGGGAAAACATGCGGCATGCGGGGTGCAAAAAACAAAATTGCGGGACCTGCGGTCGGCATGTTAAAATTGGGTAGGGTCGAAGCCCTTCCGAAATTCTGCACTTTATATTTCTATTTCAGCAAAAGAGGCAATCAACATGGAACTCCAACAAGATTATGACGTATTGATCGTCGGGGCGGGCGTCGCCGGGATGTACGGCGCGCTGAATCTGCCGTCCGACAGGCGCGTGCTGCTGCTGGCAAAATACGCGCTGGACGTGTCCTCCTCCAATCTCGCGCAGGGGGGCGTGGCGGCGGTGCTTTCGTTCGAGGACGACTCCTTCGAGCTGCACATCCGCGACACCATGATCGCCGGGCGGCAGGCAAACGACCGTTTGGCGGTGGAAACGCTGGTCCGGGAGGGCCCGGACGACGTGCGCCGGGTCATGGACTTCGGCGCGGACTTTGACCGCAACGCCGACGGCGAGCTCGACAAAACGCTGGAGGGCGGCCATTGCCGCCGCCGCATCGTCCACCACCGGGACTGCACGGGCGCGGAGCTGGTGCGCGCGCTGTCCGAGGAGGTCCGGCGGCGCGAAAACGTCACCCTCGTTGAAAACGCGGCGGTCCTGTCCCTGCAAAAAATGCCGGGCGGGGGCTTCGGCGCGCTGGTGAACGTCGGCGGCGGCGTGTTCCCGGTCTATGCGCCCTTCGTGCTGCTGGCCACCGGCGGCATCGGGCGGGTCTATCGCTATACCACCAATCCCCGGGCGTCCACCGGCGACGGCGTGCGCCTCGCGTGGGAGCTCGGCGCGTTCATAAAGGATCTGTCCTGGATCCAGTTCCATCCCACCGCCTTCCATTCGGAGGACGGCGAGCAGTTTTTGATCAGCGAATCCGTGCGCGGCGAGGGGGCGTATCTGCTCAACTGCGACCGGCAGCGCTTCATGGACCGCTATGACGACCGGCTGGAGCTTGCCCCGCGCGACGTGGTCAGCCGCTCCATCATGCTGGAGGAGCAGCGCACCGGCAGCTCCGACTTTTATCTGGATATCACGCACGAGGACGCCGCCTTCCTGCGCGACCGCTTCCCCGCGATCAACGAGGGGTGCCTGAAGCACGGCGTGGATTTTACAAAGGACCTGATCCCGGTCTATCCCTGCCAGCATTACCTGATGGGCGGCATTGAAGTGGACCTCGATTCCCGCACCACCGTGCCGGGGCTTTACGCCGCCGGGGAGTGCTCCAACACCGGCGTGCACGGCAAAAACCGCCTCGCCAGCAATTCGCTGCTGGAGGCGCTGGTCTTCTCGCGCCGCGCGGCGGCAAGCATGGCGGCGCTGTTCGCGGCGGGGCGCGTCAAAACGCCCGTCCACCGCTGCATGAAGCCGAACCTGACCGGCAAAAGCGTGCGCCCGGACCTGCCGGAGCGCATTCGCGGCATCATGCAGAAAAGCCACTTCGTTCTGCCGGACGCGAAAAAAGCCCGCGAGGGCCTTGCCGAGATCACCGAGATCCTGGCGGACCTGAAAACCGGCGACTACGCCCTCACCGTGGAAAACACCGAGGCGCTGTCCCTCGCCACCGTGGCGTATATCGTTTTAAAAGAAGCTGCCGCTGAGTGAGGTCTCTTTCTGAAATGCAGAATGCAGGATGCAGAATACAAAATTCCGGGACCTGCGGTCTGCATTTTAAGCCGCTTCGCGGCGATGGGAATATGGGTTGGCATCCCGACCCGGCTCCGTTTCCGGTAACGACCCCTGACCCCTCGTCTTAAAATGGGGTATGGGGCGCAGCCCCATCCGAAATTCAGTATTCAGTATTTTGCATTTTGCATGTTGCATCCGTCTCATATCTGTTTTCTCTTGTCATCAAAAAAGGAGGTCCCTTATGATCCTGAACAAGTTTTACGTTGACGACGTGATCAAAAACGCGCTGCTGGAGGACGTGAACTACGTCGATCAGGCCACGGCGTTCGTGATCCCGGAGACGAGCGTCTCCACCGCGCGCTTTCTTGCGAAGGCGGACGGCGTGCTGGCGGGGCTGGAGGTCGCGCTGCGCGTGTTCGAGCTGCTGGACGCCTCCGTCACCGCCGAGGTGATGAAGCATGACGGCGACGCGCTGCAAAAGGGCGACGTGATCGCCACGCTCACGGGGCCCACCCGGGCGCTGCTGCAGGGCGAGCGTACCGCGCTGAACCTCCTGCAGCATATGTCCGGCGTCGCCACCGCCACGAACCGCGCCGTGAAGCTCACGGCGGGCACCGGCGCGTCGATCGCCGATACCCGCAAGACCCTGCCGGGGCTGCGCGCGCTGGAAAAGTACGCGGTCATGATGGGCGGCGGGCGCAACCACCGCTTCAACCTCTCGGACGCCGCCATGCTCAAGGATAACCACATCGACGCGGGCGGCGGCATCACGAAGACCGTCGGCGTGCTGCGCGAAAAGCTGGGGCACACGGTCAAGATCGAGGTCGAGACCCGCAACATGGACGAGGTGAAGGAAGCCGTCGCCGTCGGCGCGGATATCATCATGCTCGACAACATGACCGCCGACCAGATGCGCGAGGCGACCGCCTACATCGCCGGGCGCGCGCTCACCGAGGCCTCCGGCAACATCACCCTCGAAAACCTCGCCGAAAAAGCGAAAAGCGGCGTGGATATCATTTCCATGGGCGCGCTGACCCACTCTGTCACGGCGCTCGACATCTCCATGAAGATCAAATGATCCGTATGCGCCCGCCCGTCCCGGGCAAACTGATCCTGACGAAAGGAGATAAGCTATGCTGACCCGTTCTGAATTGGAACAGACCATCCGTTTGCTGCTGCGGCGGTATCACGCTTCCTCCGCGCTGCTTTTCGGCTCCTACGCCCGCGGGAACGCGTCCCCGGATTCCGACGTGGACGTGATCGTGTTCGGCGGCGACGCCTTCAAAAAGACCAACGTCTTCGCCTTCGCAGAGGATCTGCGGGATTTGACCGGGAAGTCCGTGGACGCCTTCGAGATCAGCGAGGTCAACGTCGGCACCCCCTTTTATGAGACGGTTATGCGCGAGGGAACCCTGATTGCGTAATCTTGACTATTTTTAGATAAACTATAAAACTCTGAATTGTTTATTGTGAATTTTTTGAGGGGTTGAGATTAATGAATAATGTGAAAGATAATAAATCTATGCCGCTGATCATTGCGATTTGTTTTGCTGGCTGGCCTTTGGTGATTCCACTTGTAGTAGGGATTCTTCTATTAATCAAGTATCAAAAAGAGAATGAAGCACAAACAAATGAAATAAACATCAGTAGGCAGATTCTATCTTCTCCTGAGTATATTGCGTACAGCAACAATAAGGAAGCAGAGCGTCAAGCAGCAGAACGATTAGCGTACACAAATGGAATTATTCAGAATAACAATAATCTGATTAATTCTTTGCAACAGGAAATTGCGAAATTAAATGAATCTCTGAGCCAATTAGAAAAGAAAACAGGAACAGAGAAAAAGAAACTTGCAAAAATGTCGGAGCTTAGACGCAGTATAGATTATGCTGTTTCTAATTATCTGAGTTATGAACCTGCTGCAGTAAGATTTCAACTTCCAAATTCAAATAACAGCGATTTAGAGGAATATGCGCCTTCTGTTACGCTTCATCTCCATAGCATGGATGTGAGAGATCTGCAAAAGGCATTCCGAAAGAACAACAAGGAAATCGAATCTGTTATGGAACAGTATGTTTCCCGATATACGACGAAAGGGAACAAAACTATCTACCAGTTGATGGTTATTGCGCTTCGTGCTGAACTTCAGAATATTCTGGTTGCGTTGAAATATGATAAGCTGGATTCTGCAATTGACAATGTGAAAAAAGTAACCTCAAAGTATTTGTCTATTGCTGCAGATGGAAATCAAAATATCGCCGGAACGCTTACTAAATTTGTCGGTCAGATTGAGTACTTGTTTATAAATGCTGTTAAAATAGAGTATAATTACTATGTAAAACAAGAACAGATAAAACAAGAACAACAGGCGATCCGTGAGCAAATGCGTATTGAAGCACAGGAACGGAAAGCATTGGAGGATGAAAAGAAAAAAATAGAAAAGGAAGAACAAAAGTACAATGATGCTATTGAGAATCTTCGTAAACAATTGCTTGAAGCGAAGGAAGATGAATTAGAACAGCTCAAGTTACATATTAAGGAACTTGAGAGTCAGCGTGCAGATATCATCATTAAGAAGGATGAGATAACAAAACTGCAAAACGGTAAAGCAGGAAACGTCTATATCATCTCTAATCTCGGTTCTTTTGGCGAAGACGTGTTTAAAGTCGGAATGACAAGAAGAAGTAAACCAGAGGAGCGCGTAAATGAATTAGGTGACGCCAGTGTTCCGTTTAAGTTCGATGTCCATAGCTTTATTTTCTCAGATAATGCGGTTGATCTTGAAACAAAGATGCATCAAAGGCTGAATGAATACAGAGTCAATAAAGTCAATTTGAGAAAAGAGTTCTTCCGCATTCCGCTTGATGATTTGGAAAACCTTGTCTACGAGTTGGATCCTACAGCAGTGTTTAATAGAACAATGGCTGCTGAAGAATACCGGCAATCACTTTCTACTACGGAGAATTATACATCAGATTATTCTTTTGAAGAAGATGACGATGAATAACCAGAGGAATTTTCTGTTGAAAAAAGAACGAGTCAATCGCTTGATTGGCTCGTTCTTTCATGCAGTATAATTTTTGCGTCAAGAATCTATCTGATTTTCTTTCCGCTTTGAGCGGATCAGAAGCTATCAGCTTTTCCCTTCCTCCAGAAACGGGAAGTACTTATACAAAAACACCTGATCCAGCACGGCGGTAATATGCACGCCGTCCTCCTCATAGGCTTCGCTTAGCACCCGTCCTTTTTCGTGCAGAAAGGCGGCGAGGGCGGTTTCGCGGTAGGGGAGGACCACCCGGATCTCGGCGGTCCCGCCGGGGATCACGTCCGCGATCTCCCGGAGCAGCGCGGTCAGCCCCACGCCCTTCAGGGCGGAAATGCGCACCGTGTGGCGCGTGACGGGCAGCAGATAGGCGTTCGCGATATCGCATTTGTTATAGACGGTCACGGTGGGGGTATGCTCCGCGCCGAGGTCCTTCAGGATCGCCCTTGCCTCGTCCAACTGCGTTTCCACGGCGGGGTCGGCGGCGTCCCCAAGCAGGATCAGCACGTCCGCGTCGGCGGCCTCCTCCAGCGTGGAGTGGAAGGCCTCCACCAGCAGATGCGGCAGGCGCGAGATGAAGCCCACGGTGTCGATCAGCATGACCTCGCGTCCGTCCGGCAGCTTCAGCGCGCGGGAGGTGGGGTCCAGCGTGGCGAACAGCTTGTTTTCCGCCAGCACGCCCGCGCCCGTCAGGGCGTTGAGCAGGGTGGACTTGCCCGCGTTCGTATAGCCCACGATCGCGGCGGTGATCACGCCGTCGCGTTTGCGCTTGTCCCGCCGCATGGCGCGGCGCGTCTCCAGTCCCTTCAGGCGGTCCTTGAGGGCATAGACCCGCCGCCGGATGTGCCGCCGGTCGCTTTCGAGCTTGCTTTCGCCGGGACCTCTGGTACCGATGCCGCCGCCGAGCCGGGAGTATTCGCTGCCGTGCCCGGAGAGGTTCGACAGGGCGTAGCTGAGCTGCGCCAGCTCCACCTGCAGCTTGCCCTCGCTCGTCTTTGCGCCCGCGGCGAAGATATCCAGAATCAGCAGCGTGCGGTCGATCACGCGCGTTTCCAGCGTCTTTTCAAGGTATCTCTGCTGCGTCACGGTCAGCTCGGTATCGCACACCACAAGGTCGATTTCCCGGTTATGGCAGAACAGCTCCGCTTCGGCGAGCTTGCCGCTGCCGATATAGGAGAGCGCGTTCGCCCGCTCCAGCCTCTGGATGATCACGCCCTCGGTCTCGCCGCCTGCGGTGCGGATCAGCTCTCTCAGCTCCTGCACGCTCCATTCGTTGTCGTATTCACCTGTATCCGCCGACAGGATCAGCACCCGCTCGGCGGTTTCGTTTTTCATTGTCGTTTCCATATTCCTAAGTGTAGCAGAAATGCACGAAAATTGCAATCAAAATTCCACAAATATTCTATTGTAAAAAGCGCGTTTATCGTTTATAATGAATATATTATGAAGAAATGCGGTTCCCCGCATGAAAGGAGCCATCCCTATGGGTAAAAAACAGGCCGCTCCGGCCGCCGCGTCGCTGTATGCGCCGAAAAAATACGTCGGCAAAAAGGAGCTGTGGATGTTCTCGCTCGGCGGACTCGGGCAGGGCATGATCTATGCCATGATGTCCAGCTACATCAGCGACTACTATATGAACGTGCTGCATCTCGCGCCCATCTTCGTGCTGCTGCTGATGCTGCTTGCCCGCCTTTGGGACGCGATCAACGACCCGCTGATGGGCATGATCGTGGACCGTCACACCACCAAGTGGGGCAAGCTGAAGCCCTATATCCTGTTTGCCGCCGGGCCCATTGCGATGCTCACGTTCTTAATGTACCTGAGCCCGAATCTGGACATGACGCCCCTCATGATCTATTCCGCGGTCGTCTACGTGCTCTGGGGCATGGTCTATACCATGGCGGACGTGCCGTTCTGGAGCCTGCCGAACGTCCTCACGCCGAACGCGGAGGAGCGCTCCTCCGTCGTCTCCTTCTCCAAGATCTGGAACTCCATCGGCTCCGCGCTGCCGGAGGTGTTCTTCTTCGTCGCGGGCATTCTGCTGCCGAAGCTCATTTCCACGGCGGACCCCGAGGCGTATGAAAAGAAAAAGTATCTCATTATCGCCATCGCGGTCGTTGTGATCGGCTCCATCCTCTACGTCAACTCCTATTTCCACATCAAGGAGCGCGCGGTCCCGCCGGTCCGGAAAAAGGAACCCGGCGAGCCCGGTCAGCTCTCCCGCATCTTCCACTGCAAGCCGCTGCTGCTGGTCATCTGCATGGGCGTGCTCTCCTCCGGGCGCTACATGGTGCAGGCCGCCGCGATCCACGTCGCGCGTTACGCCTTCTATATCGGGCCGGACTTCTCGAATATGTCGACTGCGGAGAAAACCGCCGCCATTTCTGCGTCCGTTTCCACGGTCAAGACCATTTTCCAGGTCTGCGCCATCGTCGGTATGTTCGGCGCCACGATCCTGATGCCCTTCTTAATGAAGAAGTTCGACTATAAAAAGCTGCTCATCACGACCTGCCTTGCGGGCTTTGTGTCCAGCATCGGCACCACGCTTGTGGGCTGGTTCCTGCCGAACCCCATCAATCTTTACGTCTGCATCCCCTTCGTCATCATCTCCTGCGTGCCGCTGGGCGTCATCAACACGATCTCCATCGCCATGATCTATGACTGCCTCGACTATATGGAGCTGAAAACCGGGCACCGCGACAACGCGCTCGGCTCCGCCTGCCAGGGCTTCATCAACAAGCTCGGCTCCGCCGTTTCCACCTGCGGCATCGTGGTCATGTATATGGTCATCGGCTTCAAGCCCGCCGAAATGCTGAACAGCGAGGTCATCACGGCGGCGACGGAGCTCACCCGCGGGCAGAACTTCGCCATGTTCTCCCTCGTCTCCATCGTCCCCGGCGTCAGCCTCCTGCTGTGCGCGATCCCCATGTTCTTTTACGAGATCTCCGGACAGAAAAAGAAGGAGATGCAAAAGGCCCTCGCCGCCAAGCGCGAGGCCGACGGCTTCACGGTCGCCGAATAAACCCGTATGTGTTCGCCGCTCCCGCCGGGGGCGGCTTTTTCTGTTTCCTATTTTCATCCGAATGATCCATTTTTGTGCGTGTTGAAACCGGACTTAATCAGATAACATGATTCTTATCATGTTGTAGAATAATATTGTTGTCTTAATAATTAAACAAAAATAAATATATCTTGACGTGTACATAATAATTGTTATAGAATAAAGATGGATAATGCTAACTATTGAAGGGGGTTATGAAAATGAAAAGAATAATTTGCATAACTTTGTTTGCAGTCTGCCTGATCGGTTTGCTGCTTTTCACCGTTACGATCATAAGCTCCGGGAAACTAAACAAATATACGACAACCGTAAGAGCTCCAAAAGCGGAAGATGTGAATTACCCTTTGGTGCAGCAGGAAGCTTGTTTTCTGTTTGATCCAAATAATAAAGAAATGATGTCCGGTTATTCGGATTATATTACAGTCATTTACGTTGAAAAAAAGGAAGGTACGATTTATCAGAACGTCAGAGAAGACGAAGGTCAAATCAGGGGAACACCATATACGGTATATTCTGCAAAGGTTCTGGAAAATATGAAGGGCAATTTGACAAAGACTGAAAATATAAAACTCTATCAATATGGCGGAGTCTCCATTGACGAAAAAGAAATTGTATATATTACGCCGTTGTTGGATGCCGGCAAGTGTTACGTTCTATATTCGGGCGTTGCAAATGATCAGAATCTTTATGTGAATTTGGCATATGAGATGTCAGAACTGAACAATGAATCAGATTTCGACCGTGTTTTAAGTGCTCCTGAAAACGGCGAACTGCTGAAACAATGTATGGACGCTTACCGGAATGAGGATTTGAGCTATGCTTCTGATAAAAAGTATGTCACACCGTACGATGTGGATAGCATTGCAGTCGCGGAATAACGCACTGTCTTCGCCGCTCCCGCCGGGGGCGGCTTTTTCTGATATAAAGAAAGAGCGGGCTTTTGCGACCCGCTCTGCTTCTTTATAAGCCCAATATCTGTTAATTGTGCGGCATCTTTACAATACCGCACAAAGCCGGTTTTTCAAGGGGTCCTCCTGTTTTTCCTGTTCTCTTTTTTTCTGAAAAATCAATTCGGTACGCTTGACAAAGAGGGCGCTCTTTGTTACAATAAAGGGAACGCGAAAACGAACAAAAACAGGAGGCATTCCGATGAAAAATACCGAAAAAACAATGGATAAGATCGTGGCGCTGTGCAAGGGCCGCGGCTTTGTGTACGCCGGGAGCGAAATCTACGGCGGTCTTGCCAACACCTGGGACTACGGTCCCCTCGGCGTGGAGCTGAAAAACAACATCAAAAACGCCTGGCGCAAAAAGTTTGTGCAGGAGAATAAGTATAACGTGGGGCTGGATTCCGCTATCCTCATGAACCCCCAGACGTGGATCGCCTCCGGCCACCTCGGCGGCTTTTCCGATCCGCTCATGGACTGCCGCGAGTGCAAGACCCGTCACCGCGCCGACAACCTGATCGAGGATTTCGACGGCACCTCCGTCGCGGGCTGGTCCAATCAGCAGATGATGGACTACATCAACGAAAAGAACATCCCCTGCCCCAACTGCGGCAAGCATAATTTCACCGATATCCGTCAGTTTAACCTGATGTTCAAGACCTTCCAGGGCGTGACAGAGGACACCAAAAACGAGCTGTATCTCCGTCCCGAGACCGCGCAGGGCATCTTCGTGAACTTCGCGAACATCCAGCGCACCACCCGCAAAAAGCTGCCCTTCGGCGTGGCGCAGGTGGGCAAGTCCTTCCGCAACGAGATCACGCCCGGCAACTTCATCTTCCGCGTGCGCGAGTTCGAGCAGATGGAGCTGGAATTCTTCTGCAAGCCCGATACCGACCTCGAGTGGTTCGCCTATTGGCGCGCCTTCTGCCGCGATTTCCTGTATTCGCTCGGCATCAAGGCGGAGAACCTGCGCCTGCGGGCCCACGAGAAGGAGGAGCTGAGCTTCTATTCCAAGGCGACCACCGACTTCGAGTATCTGTTCCCGTTCGGCTGGGGCGAGCTGTGGGGCATTGCCGACCGCACGAATTACGCCCTCTCCCGCCATATGGAGGTCTCCGGCAAGGCGCTGGACTATTTCGATCCCGATACCAACGAGCGCTACATCCCCTCCGGCATCGAGCCGTCTCTGGGCGTGGAGCGTCTGTTCCTCACCGTCGTGACCGAGGCCTACGACGAGGAGGTCGTGGACGCAGCCAAGAACGACACCCGCGTGGTGCTG